>JBGPQQ010000037.1:0-12656 GCA_041489115.1 Vicinamibacteria bacterium
TGCTCTTGGAGTAGCGCCGAGCGCTGTCAGCGGACGCCGGCGGTCTGGGCGCCCGCGTTAGCGACGACGATGCCCAGGGAGTGCTGCTGCGCCCGTCGAACCTTTCGCCACTGCGGCCTCGCGTTTCCGGCCCCGACGTCGCGCCCTCCAGCCCGGGGGCAGGGAGCGTCCAACCGGCGAGGCGATGATCATTACTCGCGCGGGCGTGCGGGCCTCGTTCCGCCACAGGCGCAGCTCGCCGGGCAGGATCTTCGCCGCGTCCCCCCGCCGCAGACGGTGCTCCTCGGGACCCAGGGTCAGCATCACCTCGCCTTGCAGCACGAACGCAAACTCCTCACAGGGATGGGCGTAGGGGTGCTTCCCGCTCCGGCCCCCCGGACGGAGTGTAATGAGAATGGCCTCGAGCCGTGCCACCGGCCCGGGTACGCTCAATGCCTCGATCTCGGCGTTCGACCACCCGCTGCTCAAAGCCTGGCGGTCGGCGACACGGACGATGAGCCCTCCCTCACCACCCGTCGCCGCCGCGAAGAAATCGCCGAGGGTGACCCCAACAGCGGTCGCGATCTTCTCCATCGAACTGATGGACGGGGAGACTTGCCCATTCTCGACCTGCGACATGAAGCTGGGCGAGAAGCCGGCCTGCTTGGCCAGCGTCCGAAGCGACATTCCGGCGTGAACCCGAAGGCGACGGACATGCTCGCCTACGGCCTGCTGCTTGAGGAGTGGGGTCATGGTCGAGCGGAAGTCTAGCGCAGACCGCTGGGCGATGTCGGTCTCAGATCAGAGAAGCGGGCGACCGTGAGAGACGAGTCTCGCTGCGGGGTGAGTGCCTCCGCGCGATCCAACACGGCCGGGACCTGCCTCAGTGCTCGACCACCACCTCACCGCACGCGTCATTCTCGGCACAGACCTTGTAGGTCCCGCCACCGCCCGTGTAGACGAGCAGCTGGTACTGGTTCTCCGGGTGGTTCTGGCACCCGCTCGCGGAGCCAGTACAGAACTGCCCGTTCCGAGTCCATGTCGGCCCCACGCGCCCGGTGTCTTTGGCTTTCCCGACCCTCCACGCCTCGCAGGCTTCGCGCTCGGGGTCGCCCTCAGGCCTGACAGGGCACAAGGCCCGTCCGTCGGTGAAGCCGATGGCCTGGCAGTACGCGGCGTCCGGGCCGACGATCGGCGTCGAGTCGAGAGTGTAGTGCTCGAGGCCCTTGAGGTGCACCTTCGCGTTGAACCGCGTGACAGGAGGCGGGTAGGGCTGGCGGCAGCCGCTGCCGGGCGGCGGGACGTCCGAGCCCAGGTCAACCGGGAAGGACGCCGGCGTGCAGGTCTGCCGGTACGAGCCATTGCCCCGCCGGATGTGGCCGCTCGAAAGCATGACGTCGAAGTCCTCGGAAGACTCGTTGGAGCTCTTGACCTGGATCAGCTCGAGGGGATCGTCGTAGTCGGGCTGGGCGCAGTACCCCCTGGCGCGCAGGTTCGCGACGACGCCCTCGATGTAGGCCCTCTCATCGCGCACTCTGTATGTGCCGGTGCCGGGCACCGCCTCCTCGGCCTTGTCGAACGCGGCCGGCCTCTGCTCGACGGTCGCGTCGATCGCCGCGTCGACATCGTTCAGCAGGACCGATGAGCCCCGGGAGCAGCTCGCCTCGGCGCTCCCCATGCCGAGCGGACAGCTCGCGGCACCCACCCCGCCACCCGCGGGCGGCGTCGGCGTGGGCTGGGTCGGAAGTGTGGCCGGTGGATTCGACGAGGTGGGCGAGCCGCCGCCTCCGCATGAGAGAAGCAGTACCGCAGCGACCCCGGCTGCGGTCGTCGCCGTCGCGGCCGTCCAGTCATATCGCAACATCACGCCCTCCTTCGACTGTCGCCCAGCAGGAAATGGCTTCGCTGGGAGCGGTCACGCCACGTCCGGCCTCGAATGGCTGGCGGCACGTGTGCCGCACGTCTGACGCGTAGGCGATCCGTGAGGCGTCTCGGTACCAAGCAGCAGCCGCCATACTGTTCAGTATTACTGTACACTCGATCGTGACGGTTGAACAGGCCACTGCCTCGGATACCGGAGCCTCGCGCGGGCAGATCCGGCGTCCCGTTCGCCCGGCCGCGCTACTCGCACCCTTTCTGCTGAGCGTCGGCGCCTCAGCCCTCGCAGTCCTCATCATCGTGGGGGCGGAGATGCTTGCGCGCTGGTGTGCACCCGACTACCTCGTGGAGAGTCGGGGCCTGCACGTCTTCTCGGACACGCTCGGGTGGGCGCCCCGGAAGGGCGTCTCGCTGGTGATCGATGGCAAGCGGGTGAGCTTCAATGCACGAGGGTACCGCGGCCGCGAGCTACCCCTCCCGAAAGACCCCGATCGCACCCGTGTCATCGTCCTGGGTGATTCCATCGCCTTCGGCCTGGATGTCTCCGACGAGGAGACCTTCCCTCACCTGCTCGACGTCCGGGAAAACGGGATCGAGGCCGGGAACCTGGCCGTGCAGGGGTACGGGCCGGGCCAGGAACTTCTCGTTCTCCTGGGCGAAGGGCTGCGCATCGACCCTGATGTCGTGGTGCTGGCATTCTGTCTGGACAACGACTTCGCGGAGGCCGTCCTGCCGGTCTCACTCTACGACGGCAGAACACCGAAACCGCGGTTTCAACTCGTCGGGGATCGCCTCGTCCTCGACGACTCGAACTTGCGGCAATCCGCCTGGCGGCGAACCCAGCAGTGGCTCGGCGACTACTCACACCTGTTCAACCGTGTAGCGGCGCTCGACTCGCGATCCGGGTCGCAACCCGCCGCCCACTGGCGCGACCGCAAGCACGAAGCACTTCGAGACGAGGAGTACGCCCTTCGGCTCAACGTGGCGATAGTCCGCCGGATGGACGCCGCGTGCCGTGAGCGCGGCATCGCCTTCATCTTGGCCGTCTTTCCGAACTGGTTCTCGTATCGATCGAAGCCGTGCTTGGCGAAGCGCTTCCTGGAGTCGGTGCAGGCAGAGGACATCACGGTCGTGGACATGGCGACCCGTTTCGTGGCCCTCGGCCAGCCCTTTGGGGCGGTTTCGTTCGACGGAGCCGGTCATCTCAGCCCTCTCGGGCACGCCATCGCCAGCCAGGTACTCGAGAGCGAGATTGCCTCACACACTCACGCACCGATCGCGACATCCCAGAACCGGCCGCTGGACGGGCCGCCGGACGTCACCGGCAGGACTGCCCCCCGCTCTCCCCGAAGCGGCGCTGCAGCTCGGTGACGGCTTCACCATAGGCGCGAAGCGCCTCGTCACGGCTGTCGGTGAGCCGGAGGCTCGCCCGGATGAGTGACCACATCCCCCATTCCGGACAGCACCGCACGATCTTCTACGGCGAGTATGCCAATCGCATCCGCGGCGTGCGTCAGCGGTCCGAAGCCGACCTGCTTGAGTCGCCCGCCGAGCCACCAGGTGAGCCGCGCCGGTGCTACGCTGCAACATGGCCCGTGAGCTCCGCAGGCCGGGGACGCAACTGTCGCGCGGCTCGCTGCTCGCGGCCGCGCTGTGCCTCTTCGTAGGTGGGTGCAGCGAGCCCCGGACGGGGGCCCGGGCCGCCTTGTTCACGGCAGCGGCGTCCAGTCCACCCACCGACCTCGTCTACAGCCGGGCGCTCGCCGACGGCAAGAGGGCCCTCTGCGTCTCCCCGGCGGGGGGCGGCCCGGAGCGATGCTTGACGGACGGCAGCGCGAACGACGGCCTGCCGCGCTGGACGCGCGACGGACGCGCCGTGATCTTCAGCTCGAATCGCTCCGGGACCTGGCAGCTCTGGCAGGTCCCGGCCGACGGTGGCAGGCCGAGACGCCTGCGGACGAACGCCTGCAATGAATGGCAAGCGGACCTCTCGCCCAACGGGAGGACGCTCGCCTTTCTCTCCGACTGCGGTGGACCACAGTCGCTCTGGCTCATGGACCTGGTGGACGGTACTCCGCGTCTGCTCGTCCGCCACGGTAGACGGTCAGTGTTGGGCAATCCTCACTGGAACCGGGATGCACGGCACATCGTCTTTTCATCGAACCACCAGGTCGGTCATCAGATCTTCGTCGTGGACATCGTCAGTGGCGGCCACCAGCGTCTCTCGGGTTTGCTCTCGGGAGGCTGCGAGCCGCGCTTCAGCCCCGAGGGGCGGAGGGTGGTACACGTGACTCGGGGCCATCATCGCCCCACCAGCCGGCTGGTGGAGACCGAGCTCGCGAGCGGCGCGCAGAAGACGCTCGTCGAGTGGTCTGCCCTCAACTACGACCCGGTCTACGCGCCCGATGGCGCAGAGCTGGCGTTCGCCTCGAATCTGACTGGCGAGTATCAGGTCTATCGCATACGCCTGTCCGACGGGAAGACGTACCGCGTGACGTCACGCCCCGGCGAAGCGCGTGAGCCCGACTACCGGCCGCTGCAATAGCGTCCCGTGCGCGCCGGCGCACGCGGACGCTGTGGGACGGCCGGAAACCGCAGGGTGGTCCTCACCACGCGGCCAGCGGCCGGGGCCCCCGAGCAAGGCTAGACGGTGCGGCGCGCGCCGGGGGGCCTTGCGAACGCCATGCTCGGCAAGACAGCGGGGTGCTCCACGCGAGTCGGAGCATCGGGTAGGATCCTCTTAGCCATGCGCGGCGTCGAACAATACCGCCCACCGGAATTGACGCCCTGGTCCCCTGCCGCCACGCCCAGCTCCCAGCACGACCCGCCTGTCGCGGTTCGAACTCCTGCCTGACTTCCTCGCCCTTCTCCCAGGACGAGAATGCCCACCGTTTTCACCCTCTGCCTATCCGGAGGTTTCGTGAACGCTCTGCTACCTGTGGCGGCCGCCGGCGTCGGCCATGGCACCGATGCCGTCCCGATCATTCTGCTGACGCTGGCCTTCGTGGTCGTGAGCGCGAAGCTCGCGGGCGAACTCGTCGAGCGGCTCGGCCAGCCTGCCGTGCTTGGGGAGCTGGTGGTCGGTATCGCCCTGGGGAACACGGCGCTTCTTGGCGGACCGGATACGTCCGGACTGGCCTCGAGCGAGACGTTCACCGTCCTGGCGGAACTCGGGGCCGTGCTCCTGTTGTTCCACGTCGGTCTCGAGTCCACCCCCAAGGAGATGATGGCTGTCGGGGGCCGGGCCACACTGGTGGCGGCCGTGGGCGTCGTGACGCCGATGCTCCTCGGCTTCGGCGTCGGGGAGCTGCTACGGCCGGACGAGTCGTGGATGCTCCACGCCTTCCTGGGCGCGATGCTCGCCGCAACCAGCGTCGGCATCACGGCGCGGGTCCTGAAGGACGCCGACGCCCTCCGCACGAGCTTCGCTCGCATCATCCTCGGAGCGGCCGTCATCGACGACGTCCTGGGTCTCCTCGTCCTCGCGGTCGTATCGGGGATCATCAAGGCCGCAGCGACGGGTGCGGCACTGTCGGCGGGCGCGATCGTGCTGATCCTGGCGAAGGCGTTCCTCTTCCTCGTCGGGGCATTGATCGTCGGATCAGTGCTGTCGCCACGCGTCTTCCGCGGTGCGCTTGGCCTCCGGAGCCGGGGCGTCGTCCAGGCGCTTTCCCTCGGCTTCTGCTTCGTGCTGTCGTACCTGGCGCTGCGGGCGGGTCTCGCGCCGATCGTCGGCGCCTTCGCCGCGGGGCTCGTCCTGGAAGAGGTCCACTTCGAGGGACACGTGAAGCGCGGCGAGCCGCCCCTTCACGAGAGCCTCGAGCCCCTGATCGCTCTCCTGGTTCCAGTGTTCTTCGTGAGGATGGGCATGCTCGTGGACGTGCGGTCCTTCGCCTCGCCGTCCGTGCTCGGCTTCGCGGCACTCCTGACGCTCGCGGCCGTCGTGGGCAAGCTGGCATGCGCCTTCGCGACACCGAAGGGGGTCTCGGGTCTCACGGTCGGCCTCGGCATGATGCCCCGCGGCGAAGTCGGCCTCATCTTCGCCGCGATCGGGGCACAGCTCGTCCTGAACGGTCATCCGGTCGTGGATGCGGGGACGTACGCGGCGGCCGTGTTCATGGTGGTGGCGACGACCATGGCGACGCCCCCGTTGCTGCTGTTGTCGATCAGGAAGCGGTGATGTGAGCCAGGCCCCGTTGCGACCAGGACTTGGGCCGCTCTGGCGTTGGGTGAGCGGATCATGACGGCGACCTCGCGCGCGCGGGATAGCGCATTGATACTCCACATAGAGGGGAGCCGTTCGCGGCCCGTGGCGCTACGACATCCCAGAACCGGCCGCTGGACTGGCCCCCCCGGCGTCACCGGCATGACCGCCCCCCGCTCTCCGCAAAGCGGCGCTGCAACTCGGTGACGGCTTCGGCATAGGCGCGAAGCGCCTCGTCACGGCTGTCGGTGAGCCGGAGGCGCCCGCTCATGACCAGGCCCTCGAGGTCCTCGATCGAGCGCCAGAGGTAGCAGACGTCGTTGGCGGACGCCCGGATCGGCTGCCCCCCGACCAGCACGTAGACGGAGCTCGTCAGCACACGGGGGCTGCGCGCCGCGATCCACGAACTCCTGAGGATCGGCACTCGAACCTGGGCCACCTGAAATCCAGCGGCGACCGGCACGCGGCGGACGACCTCGCCGTTGACGAGCACGTCGACGTCGGCCGGTGAGGACCCCGCGGTCTCGAGCGTGACGGTCACGTCCTGGGGAGCCGACAGAGGAACCTCGTCGCCGAGACGACGCCCTTCGACGCGCAGGTTGAGGCGATTCCCGGCGCCGTTGGCGGCAGCGGTTCGCCCGGCTTTGATCGCCCTGAGCCAGCCTTCGTAGGTCAAGGGACCGTCGACGATCACGTCCGTCCGTGGCGTGTCGTCGCCGAAGACCTGAGTGAGGCACCCCCAGTCGCTGCCCCCGGCGATGGCCACGCGAAAGCCGGCGTTCTGCACCGCCTTCCACAGGCGGAAGGTACCCGCGTCCACGGGCCCCTGCCCAGAGGGCACCCGCTCCATGGAGAGGAAATCCAGCCGGCCCCGCGCGGCGTTCACGACGACCTCCCAGGGCACGCAGCACCCTCCCGGCGGAACCGGGAACGAGCCGTCGTCCGGCCAGTACTGTCCGTGGGCCATGCCGACGACGGCCCGCGGCTGACGACGCGCCCACTCGACGACGGGCACTCCCGACGACGGAGTGCTGTAGACGTCCTCCGAGAACCGGAGCGAGTCGAGCCCCAGCAGGACGAGATGGCCAGTCGTCGCGGCAGCGAAGTGAGAGACCTCCATGTCGTAGTGCAGGATGAAGCCGGGCTCGGACAGCGGGTGGTCGCGTCCCGAGAAGAGAATCGCGTCGTCGTCGTAGCCTTCGCCCCAGACGAGCGCGGCGCCGACCTGGAGGCCCTGCGCCTTGAGGCGCTGCGCCAGGTCTTCGGGGCTGGTGTAGCGGCTGCAGCCCGTGCTGTGGACGTGGACGTCGCTCGAAACCCAGCTCACCGGTTGCTGGCAGGTTGTCAGGCATCCGTCGGCGTTCTGCGCGTTTCCGTCATCACACTCTTCACTCGGCTCGACGACCCCGTTTCCGCAGATGGGCGGCGACGACGACGTTGCAGGTGACCGCCCGCTCGACGTGTTGCAGGCGGCGAGGACGGCGACCACGAGGAGCAAGATGAAGCTCGAGAGGTGCGTCTGACGGTGCTCGTCACCGTCGCTGCAGATGAGTCGCGCCAACAGCAGGGCCTTCTCCTCTCCTCCGGTTCGCGCCTAAATTTAGCCAGCGTCGCGCCAGCGCCACGGCCGCCGACGGCCCCGCTCGACCGGGCGGTGCCGCGGGTCAGCGGACGGCGAGGTCGAAGGGCAGGCGCGCGATCGGCCCGCGGTCGCCGAGGGCCGTCGCCCATCGCAGGAGCGAGGTCGCCGCCGGCCCGAGGGCGCGCGCGAGCACGTCCTCGTCCTGGCGCTCGAGGAGCGTCTCCAGGAGGCCCTTCCTCTGGGGCAGGACGACGAGCTGGACCTCCTGGCCCTTCGGAATCCGCGCTTTCTCCCGCGCGGTCTGGACGGCCGCGTCGAGCCCGCCGAGAGCGTCGACGAGGCCGGCCGCGAGCCCCTCCTGGCCCGTCCACACGCGTCCCTGGGCCACCGCCTCGATCTCCTGGGGCGTCTTCTTCCGGCCCTCGGCCGCCTTGGTGACGAACGTCTCGTAGAAGGCCTCGTTCAGGCCGCGGACCTTCGCGCGATCCTCCTCGGTCCAGGGCTCCCAGCTGGAGAACAGCGTCGCGTTCCGCCCCCGGCGCACCGTCTCCTGCGAGATGCCGAGCTTCCCGTACAGCCCGCGCAGGCTGAACTTGCCGGAGAAGACACCGATCGACCCCGTGATGGTGCCGGGCTCGGCGACGATCGCGTCCGCGCCCATCGCGATGTAGTAACCGCCGGACGCCGCGTAGTCCCCCATCGACACCACGACCGGCTTCGCTTTCCGGGCGAGGCCCACCTCGTGCCACACCGCGTCCGAGGCCGTGCCGGAGCCGCCCGGGCTGTCCACGCGCAGGACGATCGCCCGCACGGCGTCGTCCTGCCGCGCCTGCCGCAGCCCCCGGACGATCGTGTCCGAGCCCACGAGCCCGCCGCCGAAGGGGCTCGACTGGCTCTCGCCGGGCACGATGTCCCCCACGGCGTAGACGAGGGCCAGCTTCGGCCGCCCGTCGAAGAACCCACGGGCGCGCTTCACGTAGCGGGCCGGATCCAGCCGCCCCGCGGCGGGGATGCGGTCTTCGACCTGGTCCCGGTACAGAAGCTCGTCGACGAGACCGGCCTCCTTCGCCTCGGGGGCGTGAAAGGGCCCGCGGTCGATGAGGGCGCGGACCTCCTCCGGCGCGAGGCCCCGGCCCTCGGCCACGCCCCGCACGTACTGCTCGAAGAGCGAGGCGACGAGCGCCTCCATCTGCTCCCGGTGCGGCGCCGTGAAGCCGGTTTCCGTGAGCTGGTTGGGGGCGTTCTTGTACTTGCCGACCCCCTCGAACTGCGCCTCGACCCCCAGCTTCTCGAGAGTACCCTTGTAGAACGTCACCTCGGCGGCCAGCCCCGACACGTCCACCATCGCGGTCGGCGAGGCCGCGACCTTCGCGCACCCCGTGGCCAGGAAGTACTCGCGGTTTCCGGCGAACTCGAGGTGGGCCCACGAGGGCTTCCCGCTGCGCCGGAAGCGGACGAGGGCGTCGCGCAGCTCCTGGACCCGGGCCCAGCCCACGTCCAGCGTCCCCACCCGGAGGAGCAGCCCCTTCACGGCCGGGTCGCGCCCCGCGCGCTCCACGGACTCGACGAGGGCGCGTAGCGACGGCGGGCGGCTCTCGAAGAGGCTGCTCAGGCCGGAAGAGGGCTCCTCGGGCATGTCGCCGGACACGTCGAGCGCGAGGTAGCCGCCGCCGCCCGGCCAGCCCGCGGACGGGCGCCCACCGCGAACGACGAGCGCGACGGCCCCGACCGCCGCCGCCCCGAGCGCCACGGCCGCGACGCCGGCCGCGAGAAGCCAGGCCGTCCGTCTCTTCATGGGCTACAGGCTCTGCAGGTACTCGACCCGCGCCCGGGCTTCCTGGGCGTAGACGCTCGCCGGGAAGTCCTCGACCACCTGCCGGTACGCGGCGCGCGCCTCCGCCCAGCGCTTCGCGTCCTCGAGCGTCTGCGCGGCACTCAGCAGCGCGAAGTCGCGCGGCACGTTCGCGGACGGGTTGGTGGCGAGGCCCCGATAGGCCTCGACCGCCTTGTCCACCTGCCCGCTCCGCCGGAAGAGGTCCGCGAGGGCCAGCCGGGCGAGCTCCGGCTCGAGGCCGCCGCCCTGCGCCTGGATCTCCTTCAGGGCCTTCTCGGCTTCCGCGTGCTGACCGAGCTCGAGCCGGGACAGGGCCGCGTAGTACCTGGCGCGTAGGCCCACCTTCGAGGAGCCGAAGCGACGGTCCACGCCCTCGAACGCGGCCGCCGCGGTCTTGTACTTCTCGTCCGCGGTCGCGAACACCTGCCCGGACGGCCGGTCGGCTCCGGGCGCCAGCTCCGACGCCACCGGCGCCTCGTAGGTCGAGAGCGCCTCGCGAAACGCGCGGTCCGCCTCCCGCGCCCGCTGCCCCTGGAAGTACCCGACCGCTCCCGCCGCGGCCAGGAGCACGATCGCCACCCCTGCCCCGATCCGCAGCTCGTCCCGGTGCGCGGCGACCCAGGCGACCATCTGCTCGAGGCCGCTCGCGAACTCGTCCTGCTTCATCTCGTCCCTGAGTTCCTTCTTCAAGATGAGTGCTCCTGTCCGCGGGTGGCGCGCCTGGAGGGACTCGAACCCCCAACCTCGAGCTTAGGATGCTCTTGCTCTATCCTGTTGAGCTACAGGCGCCCGCTCCCGCCCGATCCGAACGTCATAGGTTAGCACGCTCAGTAGCGGATGAGGCTTCGCACCTCGCGGCCGGGAAGGCGGTCGCGGCCGTTCAGGAAGCTCAGCTCGACGAGGAAGACGAAGCCGCTCACCGAGGCGCCGAGGGCCTCGCAGAGATCCCCTGCCGCGCGGGCGGTGCCGCCCGTCGCGATCACGTCGTCCACCACGAGCACGCGGTCGGCGGGCCCCACCGCGTCCTCGTGCATCTCGAGGGTGTCGGTTCCGTACTCGAGCTCGTAGCGCGCGCTCCGCGACTTCCATGGCAGCTTTCCCGGCTTGCGGACCGGGACGAAGCCGGCGCCGAGCCGGTCGGCGAGCGCCCCCCCCAGGATGAAGCCGCGGCTCTCGATCGCCACCACCTTGTCGACCGGCAGGTCCGCGCAGAGGACGGTCATGAGGTCGAGCGCGCGGCGGAAGAGCAGCGGGTCCCGCAGCAGAGTCGTGATGTCCTTGAAGACGATGCCCGGCTTCGGGAAGTCGGGCACGTCCCGGATCGCCGTCTTCAGCGCCGCGATCTGCACGTCGATGTTCATCTTTGCCGCTCCCTCTAGCGGATGTGGAAGCCGCCCGAGCCGCGCTCGGCGATCGCCTCGCGGTCGACGTCCGCGACCCCCGCGAACGCCGGGCCCTCGCGGAGCCGCGCCTCGAAGTCGGAGAGAGCCCCGTCCGTCCCCTCGGCGACGATCTCGACCGAGCCGTCCGCCTGGTTCCTCGCGAAGCCCCGCACCCCGAACGCGTCCGCCTGCCGGAGAACGAAGTAGCGGTACCCGACGCCCTGGACACGCCCGCGGACGACGTATCGGTAGGCCGGCACGGCCGCTCCTTTCCCGGCGCGGGAGACTATCACAGCCCGCGGGAGAGGCCTCCCGCCGCCACCCAGGCGCTCGACCACGCCCACTGGAAGTTGTAGCCCCCGATCCGGCCGTCCACGTCGAGCATCTCCCCGACCAGGAAGAGGCCGGTCCGCCGCCGCGACTCCATCGTGCGCGTGTCCACCTCGGCGAGGGGCACGCCCCCCGCCGTAGCCTCGGCGAAGTCGTAGCCCCGGCTCTCCACGACCGGCAGCGTGCGGGAGACGAGGCCCCGCACGAGGGCGCGGCGCTCCTCCCGGCGGAGGCGGCCGAGCGGCGTCTCGGCGACACCCGCCTCCCGGCCGACCGCCTCCGCCACTGCCGCGGGAAGCCAGCGCGACAGCGCCCGCGCGACGGTGAGACGCGGGGTCGCGGCCGACAGCCGGACCAGGTCGCCCTCCGCCGTCGCGAAGTCGCGCCCGGGAAGCAGGTTCGCCTCGAGCGTCGGCTCGCGGCCCGCGAGCCGGACGCGCAGCCAGGCCCGCGACGCGTCGAGCACGACCGGGCCGCTCACCCCGAAGTGCGTCCACAGCATGGAGCCCGCGCGCCGATCGACCGTGCCCCCGCGCGCGCGCACGACGAGCTCGACCTCGTGCGCCACGCCCGAGAGCGGCGCGTGGAAGGAGCCGGCGAGAACGAGGGGGACGAGGGCCGGAGTGGTCGGGACGATCGAGTGGCCGAGGGACTCGGCCATGCGCAGGCCGTGGCCGTCGCTCCCGGTCTTCGGCAGCGAGAGGCCGCCGGTGGCCAGCACGACCCGGGCGGCCGGGATCTCCTCTCTGGCGGTCCTCACCGCGAACCCCGCTCCGCGCGGCTCGACGGCCCGGACCCGCTCTCCCGCGCGGAGCACGACGCTCCGCCGCGCTGCCTCGTCCAGCAGAGCCTGCAGGACGACGCGGGAGCGGTTCGCGTCGGGGAACAGCTTGCCGTGCTCTTCCTCGTGAAGCGGCACCCCGATCTCGCGGAAGAAGGCGATCGTTTCCGCGACCCCGAACGCCCGCAGCACGCGGCGGACGAGGTGCGGCCGCGCTCCGCTGAAGTCGGCTTCGGTGACCGTGGCGTTCGTGACGTTGCAGCGCGCGCCGCCGCTCACCAGGATCTTCGCCCCCGGCCGCGCCGCGCCGTCGAAGACGACGATCGGCCCGGCGGCCCCGCGCCGCGCGGCGAAGATCGCC
Source organism: Vicinamibacteria bacterium (assembly GCA_041489115.1). Lineage (GTDB taxonomy): Bacteria > Acidobacteriota > Vicinamibacteria > Fen-336 > Fen-336 > DATBSL01. Next base: position 12,332 of record JBGPQQ010000037.1, read on the forward strand.
GTGGCGAGCCCCGCCGCCCCAGCCCCGACGATCCCAATCATCGCCGCAGGATACGCGTCGTCGACTTGTCCGGTCGAGCGGTCGTGACGCCGCGCACGCCGGTGACGCCCGTCACAGGTCGGCCCGGGGCGAACGGGTACGATCCGTCGAACGAGGGGCAGGAGGTCGTCATGAATCGCAGGGCGTGGCTGGCGTGGGTCGCGGTCGCCGCCGTGGTCGTTGCCGCCGGGTGTGGGGGCAACAGCCCCTCTTCGCCTTCGGCGGGGGGGAACGGCGTCGTCGTGCAGGGCGTGATGCTCGGGGACGGGGCCGCCGTCGTCGCCAA
>JBGPQQ010000038.1:0-12623 GCA_041489115.1 Vicinamibacteria bacterium
CCGTGAATTGGCCGCATCGTGCCAGACCCCGCTGCCCGGGGGACTCGCCGGCCGTGGGCCGTCGCGTCTCGTCCCCGGCCGGGCACAAACGGTGATCAGCTATAATGCCGCAACCGGTGGCCCGTCAACCGGTTGCGCGAGGCGCGCTGTGTACTCCGAGGTCCCGACGTACCACGAGCGGCTGAGCCCGCTCACCGAGCAGCTGCGCGAGCACGGCCACCTCGGGCTCGTGCTCATCGACGCCTCGGAGTTCGCCCAGGTCGAGCACGACTACGGCTCGCGGGCCTTCGAGCAGGTGCTGTCGCTGGTGAATGGGCTGGTGAGCGAGCTCCAGGGGGCCGAGGTGCGCGCGTCCGACCTCCTGGCCCTGAACGAGCGCGGGGGCAACGCCTTCCTGCTGTTCCTGTCGCCGCGGCGGGGCGACGAGGAAGGCCGGCCGCGGATCGCCGACCTCGAGGCGATCTGCCGCCGCATCGGCGACCAGCTCAACCGCAAGCTCTCGGGGTTCACCTCGCCGTACCTCCGCGGCAAGCGGAAGGTCACGGTGGGCTACGCCGTCGTCTTCCACAACCCGCTCATCATGGCCGAGCGCGTGGTGGCGCGCCTCGTGGGCGAGGCCTGGGAGAGCGTCCGCATCCAGAAGATGCAGGCCGACTTCCAGACCCGGTGCCGGCTCCAGGACGTGCTGCTCGGCGACCAGATCACGACCGTCTTCCAGCCCATCGTGGACCTGCAGACCGGCGGCATCCACGGCTTCGAGGCCCTGTCGCGCGGCCCGGCCGGCACGCAGCAGCACAGCCCGATCAACCTCTTTGAGGCCGCCGCCGCCACCGACCTCGTCTTCGAGCTCGACCACCACTGCCGCCGGCAGGCGCTGCGGACCGCCCGCGACCTGTCCCCGCCGCACCGCCTCTTCGTCAACGTGGTGCCCGCCTCGATGTACGACCCGGACTTCCAGGGGGCGAGCCTCATCCGCCTCCTCGAGGGGCTGGGCCTGTCGCCCGGGCGGATCGTGCTCGAGGTGAGCGAGCAGTACGCGATCGAGAACTACACCCTCTTCGTGGAGGCGCTCCAGAACTTCACCCAGATCGGGTTCTCGATCGCGGTCGACGACATCGGCGCCGGCTACTCCGGGCTCGAGAAGATCGCCCACCTCAACCCGCGCTATCTCAAGTTCGACATGCAGCTCGTGCGCGACATCGACCGCGTCCACGTGAAGCGCGAGATGGCGCGGGCGCTCAAGACGTTCGCGGACAAGATGGACTCGCAGATCATCGCGGAGGGCATCGAGCGCGAGGGCGAGCAGCAGGTGTGCGTGGAGCTCGGCCTCCACTACGGGCAGGGGTACCTGCTGGCCCGCCCCGCCCCGCTCGAGACGTTCAACCTCGGGGTGGCGGCGGCTTCTTCCGCTCGCGGATGAGGCGCGCGGCCTCGAGCCGCGCCGCCACGTCCGCCTCGCGCCCGCGGTCGGTGGGCCGATAGTAGCGGCGGCCGGCGAGCCCCTCGGGCAGGCACTCCATCCCCGCGACCCCCTCGGCCTCGTCGTGGGCGTAGCGGTAGCCCTTCCCGTAGCCGAGGTCCTTCATGAGGCCGGTGGGGGCGTTGCGGATCCAGAGCGGCACGGGCTCGGCCCGCGTCTCGAGCGCGTCGCGCGCCGCCTCGCCGTAGGCCACGTAGAGCGCGTTGCTCTTCGGCGCCGCGGCGAGGTACACGACGAGCTCCGCGAGGGCGAGCGCCCCCTCCGGGAGGCCGATGAAGTGCACGGCCTGCTGCGCGGCCATCGCCAGCACGAGCGCGTGCGGGTCGGCCATCCCCACGTCCTCGGAGGCGAAGCGCACGAGGCGTCGGGCCACGTAGAGCGGGTCCTCGCCCGCCTCGATCATGCGGGCGAGCCAGTAGAGCCCCGCGTCGGAGTCGGAGTTGCGGATCGACTTGTGGAGGGCCGAGATGACGTTGAAGTGCTCCTCGCCGGCCTTGTCGTAGAGGAGAGCCTTGCGGGCGAAGGCCTGCTGCATGGCGGGGAGGTCGATGAGGCGGCGCCCGTCCTCGCCGGGCACGGCGGTGGTGACCGCGAGCTCGAGCACGTTCAGGGCCGTGCGGGCGTCGCCGTCCGAGGTCCCGGCCAGGAAGGCGAGGGCGTGGTCCTCCACGTCGGCGTTCCAGGCGCCGAGGCCGCGCTTCGGGTCGGCGAGGGCCTGGCGCAGCACCAGCAGCAGCTGCTCGCCGCCGAGCGGCTTCAGCACCACGACCCGGGAGCGGGAGAGCAGCGCCGCGTTCACCTCGAAGGACGGGTTCTCGGTCGTGGCCCCGATGAGCACGATGTCGCCCGACTCCACGTGGGCGAGGAGGGCGTCCTGCTGGGCCTTGTTGAAGCGGTGGATCTCGTCGATCAGGACCACGGTGCGGCGGCCCTCGCGGCGGCGGCGCTCCTCCGCCGCGCGCAGGACCTCGCGCACCTCCTTGACGCCGGAGAGGACCGCGCTCATCGCCTCGAAGTGCGCCTTCGTCAACCGGCGGATCACGAAGGCGAGGGTCGTCTTCCCCGAGCCGGGCGGCCCCCACAGGATGAGCGAGCGGAGCTGGTCCTGCTCGATCGCGCGGCGGAGGGGTCGGCCGGGCCCGAGCACCTCCTCCTGGCCGAGGATCTCGTCGAGCGTGCGCGGCCGGACGCGGTCGGCGAGCGGCGCGTCGGGGCGCGGCTCGTCGGACAGGCTTCCCCCCGGCCGCCCGCCGGAGGCGGCGTCGGGGAAGAGCGAGCCACTCGTCTCGTCGCGCGGGCGTCCCATCTGCCGCAGCTTATCCCGTCGCGCCGCCGCGCCCGAAGCCGCGCTGCCGTGCCGCCTCGAACAGCACCAGCGCCGCCGCGACCCCGACGTTGAGGCTCTCGACCGGCCCGGCGAGCGGGATGCGCAGCCGGGCGGTGGCGCGCTCGCGCACGGCGGCCGGCAGGCCGGCGCCCTCGCTCCCCACCACGAGCGCCACGGGGCCGCGCAGGTCGGCCTCGTCGTAGCGCCGCTCGCCGGCGGCGTCCGTGGCGAGCACGGCGACGCCGCGCGCCTCGAGCGCGTCCAGCGCTTCCTCGATCGGAAGGCCCCGGAGGTGGGGAAGGCGGAAGGCGCTGCCCATCGAGCCGCGGAGGGCCTTCCAGGAGAAGGGGTCGGCGCAGCCCCCGGCGAGGATCGCCCCGCTCGCCCCGGCGGCCTCGGCGGTGCGCAGGAGGCCGCCGAGGTTCCCGGGGTTCTGCACGCCGTCCGCCACGAGCACGAGGGGCGTCCCGCGGAAGACCTCCTCCTCGCGGAAGGAGGGGCGGCGCGCGAGGGCGAGGAGGCCCTGCGACGTCTCCGTCTCCGAGAGGGACGCGACGAGCTCGGCCGCCATCCGGCGAACCGGCACCTCGCGCTGCCGCAGCTCGGCGAGGGCGGCCGCACCGGCGGGCGAGGCCTCCGTGCGCGGCGAGGCGGCGGCCTCCACCACGGTGAGGCCCGCGGCGAGCGCCTCCAGCACGAGCCGGGGCCCCTCGAGCAGGCACAGGTCGCGCTCGCCCGCCCGCTCCTTGAGCGCGCGGAGCCGCTTGTAGAGCGGGTTCGCGCGGCTTCGGAGCGTCTCGTCGGCGGGCATCGGCGCGGGGAGCCGTGATAGTATCACCGGACGTTCGCCTCGGCCGGGGCGGGAGCTTCCAGGACAGATGATCGATCTGAAGAAGAGGCTGCAGGACGAGATCCAGCAGCTCGACTACGAGCTCAAGGTGCACCTGCCCAAGGAGATCCTGAGGGCACGCGAGCACGGGGACCTCCGCGAGAACGCGGAGTTCAAGGCGGCCAAGGAACGGCAGAGCTTCCTCCAGGCGCGTGTCACGCAGCTCCACCGGCGTCTGGCCGCCCTCAACATGGTCAATCTCGACCGCGTCCCCCGCGACAAGGTCGGCCTCGGCTCGAGCGTCACGGTGAAGCACGAGGACACGGGCGACGAGATCGTCTACGAGATCGTGGTCCCGGAGGACTCGGACCCCACGATCGGCCGCATCTCGCCCTCGTCGCCCATCGGGAAGTGCCTCCTCGGCCACGAGGAGGGCGACTCGGTCGAGGTGCGCGTGCCCGCGGGGACCAGGACCTACGAGATCACGAAGCTCGTCACGATCCACGACCAGGTGAAGGACGAGTCGTCGCCCGCGTGAGCCTTCCCGCGCTCGCCTTTGCCCGCCTCGCCGGCGACGTCGCGGGGGCGGTCGCGCGGGTGCCCGCCGCCCCGGGCGTCGGCCAGATCCTCGGCCCCGAGGGGCGCAACCTCCTGCTGGCCACCGCGTCGAACCTCCGCCGGTGGGCCGCGTCCCGCCTCGGCCTGGGCAAGCCAGCCGCTCCCGGGCGACGGCCGAAGACGAACCTGGCCGGCATCGCCACGGCCGTCGGCTGGGTGGAAGCGGACGGGCCTTTCCGCCAGCGGCTGCTCTACGAGCGCCTCGTGGCGCCCCTCGTCCCCCTCTCGGCGCGCCGCGACCTCAAGCCACCCGCCTTCCTGCACCTCGACCCCGCCCACCGCTTCCCGCGGGTGACGGTGCGCGACGCGGGCGAAGGGCCGGCCGGCCTCTTCGGCCCTTTCCGCGACCGGCGCGCCGCCGAGAAGGCGCGCGACGCGCTGCACCGCCTCTTCCCGCTGCGCCCCTGCGACCACGCCTTCGAGCCCGACCCCGCGCTGCCCCTCGGTTTCGGGTGCCTCTACGCGCAGGTCCGCTCGTGCGCGGCGCCGTGCCTCGCCCGCGCGAGCGAAGAGGAGTACCGGGACCTCGCGGCGCGGGCCGCCGCCTGGCTGGCCCTTCCGTCGGCGAGAAGCGATGCGCCGGCCGCCGTGCCCGCGATCGTGGCGGCGGTCGATCTCGCCCGCGGCCTGATCGTCGACGCGGGGCGCCGGGAGATCGGCCTCTACCCGGTCGCCCGGGGGCGCGTGCTCGAGGCGGCGGCGGCGACCGTGCCGCCGGCGGGCGTCGACGGGGCTGTGGCACGGCTCGACTGGCCGGACGCGGGCGGCCCCGACGACTGGCCCTGGCTCGCGGCCTGGCTGCGCAGCCCCCGGGGCCGCGCCTCCTACGTCGTCGCGGGAGACGTCCTGGACCGCGAGGCGCTCGCCGCGGCCGTCCGCGCGGCCCTGCCCGCGCGCTTCGCCGCTCCCGCGCCGGGTGATAACGTAGGGGCTACCCAGGGGGAGGCGTGAGGGACTACTCGCCGAAGCGGCGCACCGCGCTCGTCTTCACCGGCAGCGGCTCGACCGGCGCCTACCACGCCGGCGTCCTGCGGGCCCTCGACGAGAGCGGGGTGAAGATCGACATCGTGGTGGGCTCGGGGATCGGGGCCGTCACCGCGGCCTACGCGGCGGTGGGGGGCGGCCCGAGGCTCTACGGAAAGGGCGGCTTCTGGGACGGCGTCCGCTGGGGCGCCTTCTACCGCCTCCGGCCGACCGTCCGTCTCGCGCTGGCGCTGCTCGGGGTGTCGTTCGCGATCTTCGCGCTCCCCGTGCTCCTCGGGCTTCTGCTCGGGATCCTCTTTCCGCTCCTGCTCATCGCCGACCGCGTCGCGCCGGGGGCCGCGTCGCGCGTGCTGTCTCTCCTGTGGGTGACGCCCGAGGCGCTCTCCGGCCCCTACCTCGCGGCGCAGGCGGTGCCCGTCTTCGCGCTCGCCATGCTCGCGATCGTGGCGGTGGCGATCGTGTACTTCCGCGACCGTCGCCGGTTCCCCGAGGCCTTCGAGTCGTTCCTCGACGCCGCCCCCGGCCTCGCCCGCCTGAGGCGGGGACTCTGGGAAATCGCGCGGGGCGCGGCCCTCTCGGGCGGGCCCCCGAGCGAGGCCGAGCTGGGCCGCCGCTACGTGGCCCTCCTGGCCGAGAACCTCGGCGAGCCGGGCTTTCGCGAGCTCGTCCTGCGCGCGGCCGACCTCGACCGCGGGGACGCGCTGGCGTTCGCGCTCCTGCGGGACGACGGGAGCGCCGCTGCCCGCCCGCCCGAGGGCCCCCTCGCGGATGCGGTGGACCTCCGGGTGGCGGGGCACGACGCCCTCTTCTTCGACGCGCTGGCCACCGGCCTCCTCTGCCCGATGGCGATGCCGATGCGCCGGGTGGCGTTCCCGAAGGGCGCCGTCCACGCGGGCGAGATCCACCGCCTCACCGACGCCACCTTCGTGCCGGGCAGCGGGATCGCGGAGGCGCTCGCCGCCGGGGCGGAGCAGGTAGTGGTGGTGACGGGCGTCCCGGAGAGCGCGGCCCCGCTCGCCCGCCGCCGTGGCCCTCTCGCCCGGGTCGACGCGGCGGTGCGCGCGCTCGAACGCCAGGCGGCCGGCGAGATCGACGAGGCCTGGCGCGTCAACCGGATGGTGAGCACGCTCGGCCACCGCGGGGAGAACGGCCGGAGGGCCTGGGAGGACCCGGCCACCGGCCGCGTCTACGGCGAGATCGACCTCTGGGCCATCCGGCCCGACCGGCGGGCCCTCGGGCCGATGGAGCTCGACGGCGCGCGCGACCCCGTGACCGAGGTCCTGCAGACGACCGACGACCTCCTGGAGCTGGGTTTCCGCGACGCCTACCGGCAGTTCGTCGAGCCGGTCGTGGGCCAGGCGCCCATCCCGCAGCGCGAGGAAGGGAAGGGCCGCGACACGCAGGCGGTCGGGCTCTAGGTCCGGCCGCTCGGGGTCCTCACGGGGGAGCGGGTGAAGGAGCGGGGGCCGGGGACGACGGCGGTGCACGGGCGGCACGAGGCGCCTCGGGGCCCGCTCGCCACCCCGATCGTCCAGACCTCCACCTTCGCGTTCGGCTCCGCGGAGGAGATGCGCCGCTGCCTCGAGGGCGACGAGGAGCTCTTCCTCTACACGCGGTACGCGAACCCCACCGTGCGCGCGCTCGAGGAAGCGCTCGCCGCCGCCGAGGGGGCGGAGGCGGCGCTCGCCCTCTCCTCGGGCATGGCGGCGATGACGACCGCGGTGACGTCACTCGTGCGCGGCGGGGACGAGATCCTCGCGAGCGCCTCGCTCTACGGCGGAACCGTCCGCCTCCTCACCGACCTGCTGCCGCGCTTCGGGGTCGGCACGCGCTTCCTGTCCGCCGCGGACCTCGCGCGGGTCGATCGCGTGGCGGCCGAGCACAGCCGCGTGCTGATCGTCGAGAGCCCCACCAACCCCACGCTCGAGGTGGTGGACCTCGCGGCGGTGTGCGCCTCGGCCCACGCCCGGGGCCTGGCCGTGATCGTCGACAACACCTTCGCGACGCCGCTCCTCCAGCGCCCGCTCGCCCTCGGCGCCGACCTCGTCATGCACAGCCTGACCAAGGCCCTCGCCGGCCACAGCGACGTCGTCGGCGGCGCGCTCGCCGGGCCGCGCGCGACGATCGACGCCGCCCGCGCCACGATGAAGATCCTCGGCGGGTGCCTGGACCCGCACGCGGCCTTCCTCGCCCTGCGGGGGATGAAGACGCTGCACCTGCGCGTGCCGCGGCAGTGCGAGAACGCTCTGGCGCTCGCCCGGCGGCTCGAGGGCCACCCGGGGGTGCTTCGCGTGCTCTACCCGGGCCTGCCCTCCCACCCCGGCCACGACGTCGCGCGGCGCCAGATGAGCGCGTTCGGCGGGATGGTGACGCTCGTGCTCGCCGGCGGCCTCCCCGCGGCGGAGCGCTTCTACGACCGGCTGCGCCTCGTCGCCCGCGCGGCCAGCCTCGGCGGCGTCGAGTCGCTCGCCAGCCTGCCCCTCCACACCTCCCACTACGGCCTGCCCGAGGAGAAGCTGCGCGAGGCCGGCATCGACCCCGGCATGGTGCGCCTGTCGATGGGCGTCGAGGACACGGACGACCTGATCGCGGACGTGGAGCAGGCGCTGGCGGCCGACTAGAGGCGGACATGCTGCCTCCCTTCCAGCAGCAGCTCGTCAGCCTGGGGCTGCTCGGGCTCGGCCTCTACTTCGCAGTCCAGCTCGTGCGCGGGTCCGTCGGCTACCTGCGTTACCGCCGGGTCGCGCCGACGGCCCTCGTCACCTGGCCTGCCCCGCGGCCGGCCCAGCTGCCGTGGCTCACGGCCCTGGGCGTGCTCGGCACCGTCACCGCCGCCTTCAACGCGTGGGTGCAGCGGCCGGTCCATCACGTGCTGGGGCTCACGCTCATGGCCGTCTACTTCCTCGGCATGGTGCCGCTCGCCCGGCGCATCCGTCTCGGCCTCTACCGCGACGGCGTGTGGGCGCACCGCGGCTTCCTCCGCTGGGCGGACGTCGCGCGGATCGCCTTCGTGGAGAGACCGGAGATCGTGCTCCTGCTGCAGCCCCGGCGAGGCGGCGCGTCCTACAAGCTCCCCGTCCCGGGCGGCGAGTACGGCACCGTGCGGAAGCTCCTCGAGGAGAAGGCCCGGGCGGGCGCGCTCCACCTCGACCCGGCGATCCTGGGGATCTGAAACCCCGGGGGTCCGGGGGGTGGAGCCCCCCGGCTTCGTCATCCAGCGCCATGGGGACTGGCGAGCCTCAATGGCTCCGTAGTCCTGTAGCATGGGGCGTAGCCGCCATCGAAGCCCAGGCCGTGACCAGCTTCTTCTTAGACGAGGGGGCTCCGCCCCCTCGAGCACCCCGGGGTTGCCGAGACCCACGGACTTGCCGAGCCTCCGTAGCTCAACTCTGGTACGCTGGAGTGCATGTCCCCCGTCGTCCGTCCTGGCGGATTGCTGTCGGCATTCGCCGGCCTGGCGCTGGCTCTCGGCGCCACGAGGGCCAGCGCGGAGGGCCCGCCCGGCCGCCACGTGAAGGCGTCGCTGGTGGCGGAGACCGACGCAGTGCGTCCGGGCCAACCCCTCGTCGTGGGCATCCGGCTCGAGATGGAGAAGGGCTGGCACACGTACTGGCGGAACCCGGGCGACTCGGGGCTCCCGACCCGCGCGAAGTGGGCGCTGCCCGAGGGCTTCGCGGTCGGCGAGCTGCGCTGGCCCTACCCCGTCCGTTTCCGCACGGGGCCTCTGGTGAGCTACGGCTACGAGCACGAGGTGCTCCTGCCGGCGGAGATCGGCGTGCCGGCGGCGATCGCCGAGCGCGAGGTCCGCATCGCGGCCCGGGTGGACTGGCTCGAATGCCAGGAGGCCTGCCTGCCGGGGCGCGCGGACGTCTCCCTCAGGCTGCCCGTGAAGGCACTTGCGTCGCCGGGGCCCCAGGCCGTGCTCTTTGCCGAGGCGCGCCGACGTCTGCCGGGGAAAGACCCGGGCTGGCGCTTCTCGGCGTCTTCCGCGCCGACGGGCCTGATCCTCGTCGTGCGCCCTCCTCGCGGGACGGCGCTGCGCGAGGCGTACTTCTACGCGGTCACCCCGCGCCTCCTCGACTACGCGCAGCCCCAGCCGCTGGTCCGCGAGGGCGCCGCCCATCGACTCCATCTCCCCCGCGACCCGAACGGCGCGCCCTCGGAGCGCCTCGCCGGCGTCCTGGTCGCCGAGACCGGGAGCGGGACCGTAGCCGTTGAAGCGGACGTCAAGATCGCCACCGGTCCCGCCAGGACCTCGCTGAAGCAGGAGAGAAAGCCATGAGGAGACTCGCGTTCGTCTTGGTTGTCATCGCCGTTTTCGCCGCCGTGGTCGCGGCACCCGCCGCCGCCGCGGCCGTCGTGGGCCAGCCCGCGCCCGCCTTCACGCTCACCGACAGCCACGGGAAGCCGCACTCGCTCGCCGACTTCAAGGGCAAGGTCGTCGTCCTCGAGTGGTGGAACTTCGAGTGCCCGTTCGTCGGAAAGCACTACGGCAGCGGGAACATGCAGAAGCTCCAGAAGGAGTGGACGGCGAAGGGCGTCGTCTGGCTCACCGTCAGCTCGTCTGCCCCGGGCAAGCAGGGTCACGTGGACGCAGCGAAGGCCAACGCCCTAATGAAGGAGAAGGGCGGCGCCTCGACGGCGGTGCTGCTCGACCACGACGGGAAGGTCGGCAAGGCCTACGGGGCGAAGACCACCCCCCACATGTTCGTCATCGACACGAAGGGCGCGCTCGTGTACGCGGGCGGCATCGACGACAAGCCCTCGACGGACCAGGCAGACATCGTAGCCGCGAAGAACTACGTGGCGGCCGCGATCGCCGAGGTGACGGCGGGGAAGCCCGTCACGACGGCGACCAGCCAGCCCTACGGCTGCGGCGTCAAGTACGCGGAGTAGGCTCCGCGAGCACCTTCGCCAGCCGTTCCCAGGGTGCCGGCCCGAGGGGCCCTCTCCCCAGAACCCGGACCTCACGAGGTCGAACGGGTGGCCCGGCACCACCGCGACGAGCTCGGGGGTAAACTCCGAGGGATGAGCGACAAGCCGGTGCCCGCCGCCGTGAAGCCGTTCCTCGACCGGCTCGCGGCGGGAACCATCGTCTTCGACGGGGCGATGGGCACGATGCTCTACGGGCGCGGCGTCTTCCTGAACCGCTGCTTCGACGAGCTCAACCTGTCGAGCCCCGGGCTCGTCCGCCAGGTCCACGACGAGTACCTCGAGGCGGGGGCGGACGTCATCGAGACGAACACGTTCGGCGCCCACCGCTTCAAGCTCGGCCCGCACGGCCTCGAGGCCCAGGTCCGGAAGATCAACCGCGAAGGCGCGCGCATCGCGCGCGAGGCGGCGAAGGGCCGGGCCCTCGTGGCCGGAGCGATCGGGCCGATCGGCAAGCCGCTCGCCCCGATCGGCAACGTCCGGGCCGAGGAAGCACAGGAGGCCTACCGGGAGCAGGCCGAGGGCCTGATCGAGGGCGGGGTCGACCTCTTCCTCCTGGAGACGATGCCGTCGCTCGACCAGGCGAAGGCGGCGCTCGAGGCCGTGCGGTCGCTGGCCCCCGACATTCCGGCCGCGGTCAGCCTGACGTTCAACGAGGAAGGCAACACGATCTACGGCGACACGCCCGAGGAGGCCGTCCGCGAGCTGGAGGCCCTCGGGGTGCCGATGGTCGGCGCGAACTGCAGCCAGGGACCGCAGGCGATGCTGGAGACGCTCCAGCGCATGGCGGCGGTGGCGCGCACGGCGAAGCTCTCCGCCATGCCCAACGCCGGATCGGCCGCCCTCGTCGAGGGCCGCTACGTGTACCTCTGCACGCCCGAGTACATGGCCACCTGGGCGCGCCGCTTCCTCGAGGCCGGGGCCACCGTCGTGGGCGGCTGCTGCGGCACGACGCCCGCCCACATCAAGGACCTCGTCCGGTCCGTCCGCATGTTCCAGCCGGGGCGGGCGGAGGTGAGGATCCTTCCCCCCACGCGGCCGAAGGAGGCCCCGACCCCCGTCGCGCGCGAGGAGAAGTCCCCCCTCGGCCGCAAGCTCCGCCGCAAGTTCGTGGTCTCGGTCGAGCTCGACCCGCCCCGCGGCGCGGACCCGGGAGCGCTGATCGAGCGCGCCCTGCTCTGCCGGGAGAACGAGATCGACGCGATCAACGTCGCGGACGGGCCGCGGGCCTCGGCGCGCATGAGCGCGCAGGCCCTCTGCATCCTGCTGCAGGAGAAGGTGGGGATCGACACCATCCTCCACTACACGTGCCGCGACCGGAACCTCCTCGGGATCCAGTCGGACCTCCTCGGCGCCCACGCGCTGGGGCTGCGCAACATCCTCGCGATCACCGGCGACCCGCCCAAGCTCGGCGACTACCCGGACGCGACGGCGGTCTACGACGTGGACTCGATCGGCCTCATCCGGATCATGGACCACCTGAACCACGGGTGCGACCTCGCCGGGAACCTGATCGGCCCCGCTCTCGGCCTCCACGTGGGCTGCGGCGCCGACCCGAGCAAGCCGGACATGGAGAAGGAGGTCCGGCGGCTCGAGGAGAAGGTCAAGGCGGGAGCCGAGTACGTGATGACGCAGCCCGTCTACGACCCGAGGACCCTCGAGCGGTTCTTCTCGATGATCCGGCACCTCGACGTGCCGCTCCTCGTCGGCATCCTCCCGCTCTACTCGCACCGGAACGCCGAGTTCCTCCACAACGAAGTGCCGGGCATGACCATCCCCGACGACATCCGCGAGCGGATGCGCAAGGCGGGCTCGGGCGAGAAGGCGCAGCTCGAGGGCGTCGCCATCGCGCGGGAGGCGACCCTCGCCGCCCGCGAGATGGGCCAGGGCGTCTACGTCATGCCGCCGTTCAACAAGGTGGACCTCGCCGTTCGCGTGATCGACGTCCTGCGCTAGACTCGCAGGGTCCCCGAGGTGAGACCGTGACCCGAGTCGTGGCCGGAGGCCTCGCCGTCCTGACGCTGGCCGCGTCCCCGGCGGCGGCCCAGAAGACGCCGGTCTTCCACGTGGGGCTGGACCTCGTCAACGTCACCGTCACCGTGCGCGACGGCAAGGGTGGCCTCGTCTCGGATCTCGGCGCCGGGGACTTCGTCGTCCGCGAGGACGGCCGGGTCCAGCCGGTGCACGTCTTCGGGGCCGCCGCCGGGCAAGTCCACGCCGGCGAGCGCGCCCCGCGCACCGCCGACCTCCACTGCACCCGCTGCGGAGAGGTCCTCCACGTGACGGAAGGGCAGACGGTCCCGGAGTGCCCGCACGGCCACCGGACGTTCGACGTCGGGGAGCGGGAGGAGCTGGCCCTCAACCTCGGCATGCTCTTCGACACGAGCGAGAGCATGCGCAAGGACCTGCGGCTGAGCCAGGAATCGGCCATCCGCTTCCTCGAAGCGATCCCC
>JBGPQQ010000039.1:0-12460 GCA_041489115.1 Vicinamibacteria bacterium
CGCATCCTCGCGGTCACCTTCACCAACAAGGCGGCGGAGGAGATGAGGGCCCGCGCGGAGGCGCTCGTCGCCGGCCGCCCGCTGCGTGCGTGGATGTCCACCTTCCACAGCTTCTGCGTGCGCCTCCTCCGCCGGGAGGCGGCGGCGGCCGGCCTCGACCCGGGATTCCTCATCTACGACGAAGACGACCAGCTCGCCGCGGTGCGGGAGGCGATGCGGCCTCTCGACCTCTCGGAGAAGCTGCACCCGCCGCGCCGGATGCTCGCCCGCATCTCCGCGCGCAAGAACGCGGCGCGCTCCGACGACGAGGAGGGCGGTTACGGCGCGGACCTCACCCGCCGGGTGATGGAACGCTACCGCGAGGTGCTGCGGGCGGCGGGCGCGGTGGACTTCGACGACCTCCTCCTCCGCGCGGTCGAGCTTCTCGAGCGGAACGAGGCGATCCGGCAGGCCTGGCGGGAGCGGTTCCCGTACCTGCTCGTGGACGAGTACCAGGACACGAACCGGGCTCAGTACGAGCTCGTGCGGCTCCTCGCCGGGCCCGAGGGCAACCTCACCGTGGTGGGAGACGAGGACCAGTCGATCTACTCCTGGCGCGGGGCCGACATCTCGAACATCCTGGACTTCGAGCTCGACTTCCCGGGCGCCCGCGTCTTCCGCCTCGAGGAGAACTACCGCTCCAGCCAGCGGATCCTCGACGCGGCGGGCGCCCTCGTGTCGCGCAACGTGCGGCGCAAGGGCAAGACGCTCCGCGCGGTCAAGGGAGCCGGCGACCCCGTCAAGCTCCACGAAGCCATGGACGAGTTCCAGGAGGCGTCGTGGGTCACGGAGACGATCGCGGCGCTCCGCGCGCAGGGCCGGGTGGCGGTGCTCTTCCGCATGAACGCGCAGAGCCGGCTCTTCGAAGAGGGGCTTCTCCGCCTCCGCCTGCCGTACCTCGTGGTCGGGGGGGTCGGCTTCTACGAGCGCCGCGAGGTGAAGGACGTCCTCGCCTACCTCCGCCTCGTGCTCAATCCCCGGGACGCCGTGGCCTTCCGGCGCGTCGTGAACGTGCCGCCCCGCGGCCTCGGGGCGAAGGCGGTCGAAGAGATCGACCGCGCCGCGGCCGCGGGCAGCGAGACCCCGTGGGAGGCGGCGGTGCGCCTAGTGGACGAGGCGGCGCTGCCGTCGCGCGCACTCCTGCCGCTGCGGCAGTTCCGGGAGACGGTCGAGACGCTGCGCGCCGAGGCGTCGTCGGGGCCGGCGACGGGCGGGCTCCGCCGCCTGATCGAGCGCGTCGTCGAGCTCTCCGGCTACGGGGCCGCGCTCGCCCGCGAGGACTCGCAGGAGAGCCAGGAGCGCCTCGAGAACCTCGCGGAGCTCCTCGCCGCCGCCGCCGACTACGAGGCGCGGGAGGAGGCGCCCAGCCTCGCCGGCTTCCTCGACCGGGCGGCTCTTCTCTCCGAGACCGACCGCCTGCGCGACGACGTGCCCGTCCTGCTCATGACCCTCCACGCCGCCAAGGGGCTGGAGTTCGAGTCGGTCTTCCTGGTCGGGCTGGAGGAGGGCCTCCTGCCCCACTCCCGCAGCCTCTCCGGCGAGGAGGCGCTCGAGGAGGAGCGCCGCCTCTGCTATGTCGGCATGACCCGCGCGATGGAGCGCCTCCACTTGTCCTGGGCGCGCAGCCGCCAGGTCTTCGGCCAGAGGCGCCTCACGGAGCCGAGCCGCTTCCTCGCCGAGATCCCGGAGGAGGGCCTCGAGCGGACCGGCGGCCTCTTCCGGCTGCCTCGGCGCCAGGGCGGGTCGCCGCCGCGCTGGACGCCGCCCCCCGCGGCGGAGGTGGGGGGCCGGGGCCCCGCGCCGGCGGGCGTCGCGGCCGGGGAGATGCGGCCGGGCGCGCGGGTGCGCCATCCTCTCTTCGGCGTGGGGACCGTGCTGAGGCGCGAGGGAGACGGCGACGACCTGAAGGTGACCGTCTCGTTCCCCGGGGTGGGGGCCAAGAAGCTCGTCGCCCGCTTCGCCGGGCTCGAGGTCGTCTAGCTACCCCTTCGGGACGAGGCTCTGCACGACCCAGCGCGCGACCATCCGGGGGCCGGTGCCGCCGGTGAGCTCGTACTTGCGCAGGGTCATCACGTAGGGCTTGACCTGGCCGCCGATGGTCAGGTTGAGGTCCACGTCCTTCGAGAGCATCTCGCCGGTGAGCGTCTCGATGTCCTCGACCTGGCCGACGGAAAGCGCGACGTTGCGCTTCTCGTGCTCGACCACGGCTTTCGCGTCGGACACCGCCTTCTTCAGCCGGCGGTCCTCGTTCTGGTAGGTGTCCCACTTCGCCGCGATCGGCTGCAGCGCCGGCGGGATCTTGCTGCCCTTCTGCTGGGCCTGTCGGACCTGGTCGAGCTTGGGGTAGACCGCGAGGTCGTTGCCCCACGCCCGCGCGTCGCGGGTGTTCTTGGCGAGCTCCGCCTCGAGGTCCTTCTGCTTCTTCACGAGGTCGGGCAGGGTGACCGGGGCCTTCACCCCGGGACTGACCGCGACGACACTGAAGTCGTCCACCTTCTGGTCGAACGCGACCATGGCGAAGCTGGTGAGGGTACCCTGGTCGTTGGCCCTGAGGGCAGTGAAGTACTGGTTGACGACGTTCTTCTCGGCGTTGCTGCAGGCGAGCCCCGCGACTGCCAGGCCCAGTGCCACCGCGAATGCTGTTGCGCGCTCCCTCATGGATCCTCCTTGGACGCTCCGGGACCCCCGTCCGCCGGGTCCCCCAGGCTCTCGTCGTCGTCTTCGCGTTCGGCCAGCCGGGCGACCGAGACGAGATGGTCTCCCTCTTCGAGCTGGATCAGGCGGACGCCCTGGGTGTTGCGGCCGATCGTGGAGATCTCCGCCGTGTTCAGCCGGATGATCATACCCTTTTCGGTGATCAGCATCACCTGTTCTTCGCCGCGGAGGAAGTTCACCCCCACCACGGGCCCATTGCGATCGGACGCCTTGATGTCGATGAGCCCTTTGCCCCCCCGGCCCTGGAGGCGGTACTCGTCGAGGGTGGTCCGCTTGCCGAAGCCGTTGCGGGTCACCGACAGGACGGTCCCGCCCGCCCGCACCACCTCCAGGCTCACCACCGCGTCTTCCTCCTCGAGCTCTATCCCCTTGACCCCGTACGCGGTGCGGCCCATGGGGCGGACGTCCTCCTCGGAGAAGTGGATGGCCATGCCGCCCTCGGTTCCCAGGAGGATTTCGTTCTTCCCCGACGTGAGCACGGCGGCGATGAGCTGGTCGTCCTCCTCCACCGAGAGCGCGATGATCCCCGACGGGCGGGGGTTGGAGAAAGCGGCGAGATCGGTCTTCTTGACGATCCCCCGGCGGGTGGCGAGCAGCACGAAGCCGCCGGAGCCGAAGTCGCGGACCGCGCAGAAGGCGGCGATCTTCTCCCCCGACTGCAGCGGCACGAGGTTGACGATCGCCTTGCCCTTGCCCTGCGGCCCGACGTCCGGGACCTCGTGGACCTTGAGCCAGTAGATCCGGCCCCGGTTGGTGAAGATCAGGATGTACGAGTGGGTGGAGGCGATGAAGAGGTCGGAGACGAAGTCCTCGTCCTTCGTCTTCATCCCCACCCGGCCGCGGCCGCCGCGCTTCTGCGCACGGTAGCTCGTGATCGAGGTGCGCTTGATGTAGCCGCTGTGGGTGATCGAGATCGCCACGTCCTCGTCCGCGATCAGGTCCTCGACCGCGATCTCGGTGGCCGCGCCCACGATCTCGGTGCGCCGCGGGTCGCCGTGGGCGTCCCGCAGCTCCCCGAGCTCGCCGGCCACGATCGTGTCGATCCGCTTCGGGGAGGCGAGGATGTCCTTGAGGTCGGCGATGCGGACGCGCAGCTCGGCGAGCTCGTCCACGATCTTCTGCCGCTCGAGGCCGGTGAGCCGCTGCAGCTGGAGCTTGAGGATCTCGTCGGCCTGGATCTCGCTGAGCGAGAAACGCGCGACGAGGCCCTCCTTCGCCACCTCGGGCGTCTTCGAGGCGCGGATGAGGGCGATCACCTCGTCGAGGTGGTCGAGGGCAATCACGTAGCCCTCGAGGACGTGGGCCCGGGCCTCGGCCTTCCTGAGCTCGTACGCCGCCCGGCGGCGCACCACGTCGCGCCGGAAGTCGAGGAAGAGCTCGCAGGCCTCGAGCAGGTTCAGCACCCGCGGTCGCTGGTCCACGATGGCGAGGAAGATCGTGCCGAACGTGTCCTGGAGCGGGGTGTGCTTGTAGAGGTTGTTGAGGATGACCTGGGCGGGCTCGCCCTTCTTGACGTCCACCACGATCCGCATGCCCTGGCGGTCGCTCTCGTCGCGGACGTCCTGTATCCCCTTGATGCGCTCCTCGCGCGCGAGCTCGGCGATCTTCTCGATGAGGCGCGCCTTGTTGACCTGGTAGGGGATCTCGCTGATGACGATCGACTCCCGGTCGCCCTTCCTCGTCTCGATCTCGGACCGCGCCCGCATCACGATCGAGCCTCGGCCGGTGCGGTAGGCCTGCTGGATGCCCTCCCGGCCCATGATGAAGCCGGCGGTCGGGAAGTCGGGTCCCGGGATGCGGGCGATCACGCCCTCGAGCCGCTCGTCGGGAGTGAGGTCGGGGCTGTCGAGGAGGAAGGTGAGCCCGTCCACCACCTCCCCGAGGTTGTGGGGCGGGATGTTGGTGGCCATGCCCACCGCGATCCCCGCCGCCCCGTTGACGAGCAGGTTGGGGAGCACGGTGGGGAGCACGGTCGGCTCGACGGAGCTGTCGTCGTAGGTCGGCTGGTAGTCGACGGTGTCCTTCTCGATGTCCTCCATCATGGAGGCGCCGAGGCGGGTGAGCCGGGCCTCGGTGTAGCGCTGGGCCGCGGGCGGGTCGCCGTCGATCGAGCCGAAGTTGCCCTGCCCGTCCACGAGCGGGGCGCGCATGTTGAACGGCTGCGCCATGCGCACGAGGGTGTCGTAGATCGCGGCGTCGCCGTGCGGGTGGTAGTTGCCCATCACCTCGCCGACGATCTTGGCGCACTTCCTGTTCGGGCGGCCGGGCTGCAGCCCCATCTGCTGCATGCCGTAGAGGACGCGGCGGTTGGCGGGCTTCAGCCCGTCGCGCACGTCGGGCAGGGCGCGGCCGATGATCACGGACATGGCGTAGTCCATGTAGGACTGGCGCATCTCGTCCGCGATGTTGGTGGGGATCCGGTTCTGGGCGACCGGCGTTTCTTCGGCCATGCTAGATGTCGAGGTTCCTCACGTTGAGCGCGTTCTCCTCGATGAAGAGGCGGCGGGGCTCGACCGCGTCGCCCATGAGGGTCGTGAAGATGTTCTCCGCGACCTCGTCGTCCTCGAGGCGGACCTGGAGGAGGGTGCGGGTGGCGGGGTCCATGGTCGTCTCCCAGAGCTCGTCCGGGTTCATCTCACCGAGGCCCTTGTAGCGGGAGATCGTCATGCCCTTCTTGCCCTCGGCGAGGATGTGGGCGACCAGCGCGTCCCGGCTCGGCACCGTGGTCTCGCCGCCGTCCACTACGGTGAGCGGCGGCTGGTCGAGCTCGCGGATCTCCTCGTAGGCCGAGTAGAGGGCCCGGTACTCGGCGGAGGCCACGAAGTCGTCGCCGAGCTCCACCTCGCGGGGGTGGCCGTTCCCGCCCGCCTGCAGCTTCACGTCGAAGACGCCGTGCTCCTCGTCCCACTCGAGGAAGACCTCGGCCCCCGTCTCGCGCAGCGGCTTGATGAGCTCGAGGAGTCGCGCCTTGTCGGTGAAGACCTCGGCGTCCTTCACCCGCCCGCGGAGGAACAGCTCCGCGAGCGGCCTCGGCACACCGCGCTTCTCGATCCGCTCGAGGAGCTTCTGCACCGTGACCATCTTCCCCACCAGGTGGGCGAGACGCGCCCCCTCGAACTCCTGGCCCGAGGCGAGCCGCACCTTCCGGTTCTCCGCCGCCCGCGCGAGCAGGAAGGCGTCGAGGGCGTGCTCATCCTTGAGGTAGGTCACCGCCTTCCCGTGCTTCACCTTGAAGAGCGGCGGCTGGGCGATGTGGAGGTGGCCCCGCTCGATGAGCTCCTTCATCTGCCGGTAGAAGAAGGTGAGGAGCAGCGTCCGGATGTGGCTGCCGTCCACGTCGGCATCGCACATGATGATGATGCGGTGGTAGCGCAGCTTCCCCGCGTCGAAGTCGTCGGCCCCCACCCCCGTCCCGAGAGCGGCGATGATGTTGCGGATCTCCTCGGAGGCGAGGGTCTTGTCGAGGCGGGCCTTCTCGACGTTCAGGATCTTCCCACGCAGCGGCAGCACCGCCTGGAACGCGCGGTCGCGCCCCTGCTTGGCGGAGCCGCCGGCCGAGTCGCCCTCCACCAGGTAGAGCTCGCATTTCTCGGGGTTCCGCTCCTGGCACTCGGCGAGCTTGCCGGGCAGCCCGGCCCCGTCGAGGGCGCCCTTCCGGCGGGTGAGGTCCCGCGCCTTGCGCGCGGCCTCGCGCGCCCGCGAGGCGTCCAGGATCTTGCCGGCGATCCGCTTCGCCTCCTGCGGGTTCTCCTCGAGAAAGGCGGAGAGCCGCTCGTTCATGAGGCTCTCCACGATGCCCTTCACCTCGGAGTTGCCGAGCTTGGCCTTCGTCTGCCCCTCGAACTGCGGGTTCGGGACCTTCACGCTGATGACCGCGGTCAGGCCCTCCCGGGTGTCCTCTCCCTCGAAGCCCTCGCCTTCCTTGAGGAGGCCGGCGGAGAGCCCGTAGCCGTTGAGGCTGCGGGTGAGGGCGCCGCGGAAGCCGGCGAGGTGGCTGCCCCCGTCGTGGGTGTTGATGTTGTTCGCGTAGCAGTGGATGCTCTCCGCATAGCCGTCGTTCCACTGCAGCGCGATCTCGACGGCGACCCCGTCCCGCTCGCCGACGATCTCGACTGGCTTCGCGGGCAGGGTCTCCTTGTTGCGGTTCAGGTGCTCGACGAACGAGATGATCCCGCCCTCGTACTGGAAGCGGTGCTTCTTGTTGTCCCGCTCGTCCTCCAGGGTGATCAGGATGCCGCGGTTCAGGAAGGAGAGCTCGCGCAGGCGCTGCGAGAGCGTGTCGAAGCTGAAGGTGGTGGTCTCGAAGATCTGCGGGTCGGGCTTGAAGGTGACTTTGGTGCCGCGCCGGTCCGTCTTGCCGCTCTGCTCGAGCCGGGTCTGCGGCTCGCCCCGCGAGTAGGACTGGCGGTAGACCTTGCCGTCGCGCCAGATCTCGACCTCGAGCCGCTCCGAGAGCGCGTTCACCACCGAGAGCCCGACGCCGTGGAGGCCGCCGGAGACCTTGTAGGCCCCCTTGTCGAACTTGCCCCCGGCGTGCAGCTTGGTGAGGACCACCTCGGCCGCGTCGAGGCCCGACTCGTGGGGCCCGACCGGGATGCCGCGGCCGTCGTCCACCACCGTCACCGAGTTGTCGATGTGGATGGTGACGGCGATCTCGGTGCAGTAGCCGGCCAGCGCCTCGTCGACCGCGTTGTCCACCACCTCGTAGACGAGGTGGTGGAGGCCCGCCTCGCCCGTCGAGCCGATGTACATGGCGGGGCGGACGCGCACCGCCTCCAGCCCCTCGAGGATGCGGATGGCCTCCGCGCCGTACTCGGCGTCACCCTGGTCCGGCTTGTTCGGCGGCGTCTCGTTCATGTCTCCCGTCGCTCGCTCCGTGGCGTCAGGCCCAGCTCACCGCGCCGCCGGACACGTGGTAGATACGGCCCAGCGGGCGGAGGCTCTCCGCCCAGCCGCGATGTGCACTCGTGACCAGGGCCTGCCCCCTCTGCGCGACCTCCGCGCACAGGGCGCCCGCGCGCTCCTCGTCCAGCTCCGAGTCGAGGTCGTCGAGGAGGGCCACCGCGGAACGGCCGGTCTCCTCCCGGTAGACCCGCAGGCTCGCCAGGGCGAGGGCCAGCAGCAGGCTCCGGGCCTGGCCCGACGACGCCCCCTCCGCCACGTCCCTCCCGTCGAGGAGCAGCTCGACCGCGTCGCGGTGCGGGCCGGCAAGGCTTCGGCCCGCCGCCCGCTCCCGGGGCCGCGCCTGCGCGATCTCCTCGGCCAGCGCTACGCGCGCGTCCTCCTCGCTCTCCGCCCGGCCCCGCACGCGGACCTCGTAGCTCTCCCCCGCCGGCCGGAAGCCTCCCGCTAGGGCACCGGTGAGCCGCTCCGCGTAGGCGCGGCGGCGGTCGCGCAGCCGCGCCCCGCACTCCACGAATCTCTCGGTCCAGGCCTCCTCGTCGCGCCGGCGCGACTCGAGAGCGGCGTTCCTCTGGGCGAGCACCCGCTCGAACTCGCGCTGCTCGGCGCGGTACGACGGCCAGAGGGCCGCCGCCTGCCGGTCGAGGAACTGCCGGCGGTCCCGCATCGATCCCCTCACGACGCGCAGCCGGTCGGTCGAGTAGACGACGACCTCGAGGCGGCCGTGGTACTCCCGGGGCGTCACGTCGCGCCCGTCCACCCGGAACGAGCGCCGGCCCGGCTGCAGCTCGACCTCCAGCGCGGACGCCGCGTCCTCGCCGGTGTCGGCCCGCGCGACGAGGCCTCCCGCCCCGCGCCGGATCAGGCTCGGGGCGTCGTCGGTGCGGAACGAGCGGCCCCGCGCGACGAGGCCCACCGCCTCGAGGAGCGACGTCTTGCCCTGTGCGTTCCTGCCGAAGAACACGTTCAGCCCCGGGTGGAGGTCCACCGTCTCGTCCTGGATGTTGCGCAGGTCGCGGATCCGAAGCCGCCGCACCCAGACCAACGAGCCGCCTCTAGAACCGCATCGGCATGACCACGTACCGGTAGTCGCCGCCGTCTTCGCCGACCGGACGGAAGAGCCCCTGGCTCTCCGCGTCCTTCACCTCGAGCGCCACCTCGTCCGTGCCCACCGCACCGAGGAACTCGAGCAGGTACTGGGCATTGAAGCCGATCTCGACGCTCTCTCCCGCGTACTCGAGCGGCAGCGACTCGCGCGCCTCGCCGAGCTCGGGCGAAGAGGCGCTCACCTCGAGCCGCCCGTCGTCGAGGCTCAGCCTCACCGCGCGACCCCGCTCCGACGAGAGAAGGCTCACCCGCCGGATGGCGCTCTGCATCACCTCGCGGCCGACCGCCACCTTCTTGTCCCCGGTCACGCCGACCACCTTCTCGTAGGCCGGAAACTGGGCCTCCACCATCTTCGACGCGAGTGTGCGGCCTCCGGCGGTGAAGATCAGGTGCCCCTCTCCCTGCTGGAAGGAGACGACCTCCTCCCCGCCCATGTCCTCGATGAGGCGGGCGAGCTCGGCGATCGCCTTGCGCGGGACGAGGACGCGGGTGGCCTCCGCGACCTTGAGGGCCGTCCTCTTCTGGGCCCAAGCCAGGCGGTGACCGTCGGTCGCCACCATGGCCGCCGCGTCCTTGTCGAGCACGAGCAGCGCCCCCGCCAGGTAGTAGCGCGCGTCCTCGGCCGTGATCGCGAACGCGGTGCGTTGGATGAGCCCCCGCAGGACGGCGGCCGGGATCTCGACCGCCTTGCCCGCCCGCGTCTCGGGAAGGCTCGGGAAGTCCTCCCCGGGGAGGCCGGCCATCTTGAACTCGACCCTCTCGCACTTGATCCGGGCCCAGGCGTCACCTTCGACCCTCACGCTGACGTCGCTCTCCGGCAGGGAGCGCACGATCTCGTACAGCTTCTTGGCGCCCAGCGTCACCGCTCCCTCCTCGACGACCTGCGCCGCGCAGCCGCAGCGCAGAGAGACGTCGAGGTCGGTGGCCGAGATGCGCAGCTCTCCCGAGCGCGCCTCGGCGAGGACGTTGGAGAGGATCGGGATCGAGCTCTTCCTCTCCACGATCCCCTGGACGAGCTGGAGCTCCTTCACGAGGTCGTTCCGCCGGACGAGTATCTCCATGGTTCTTCCTCTTCTACTCATTCCTCAGAGGGAAGAGACTTCTCTTGAGTTGGAGAGAGGGGCTGTGGATCCGTGGAAAGCCGCGGATGTCTCTCTCGTAAAAGGGCTCGCGTGGACGGGCGGGCTGTGGGGCGAGGGCGCCGGACCGGGGTCTGGCGGTGGAAAGCCGTTTTCCGCGGACGGGGCGCGGGGGCGGGGGCGCATCGCTCTGTGGAAAAGCCGCCAAGCTCATCGGAAGGCTTGCACGAAGCTGTGGATGAGCCTGTCGAACTCCGGGTCCTGCTTCCGGAGGTCGTCGATCTTGCGGATCGAGTGGATGACGGTCGAGTGGTGCTTGCCCCCGAACTCCTTGCCGATCTCGGGGAGCGAGGCGCCGGTGAGGCTCTTCGTGAGGTACATCGCGATCTGACGCGGGACCGCGATCGACCTAGAGTTGTTCTTGGCCTTGATCTCGCTGATCTTCAGGCTGTAGTGGTCGGCCACGAACTTCTGGATCATCTCGATCGTGATCGGCTTCTCCTCGGTGTGGAGGAGGTCCCGCAGCGTCTCCTGGGCGAGGACGAGGTCGATGTCGCGCCCGGTGAGGCTCGCGTAGGCGATGAGCCGGATGAGGCTGCCCTCGAGCTCGCGGATGTTCGTCTTCACCTTGGAGGCGATGAAGAGGGCCACGTTCTCGGGAAGCTCCACGCGCTCCGCCTCCGCCTTCTTGCGGAGGATGGCGATCTTCGTCTCGATGTCGGGGGACTGGATGTCGGCGATGAGGCCCCACTCGAAGCGGCTGTGGAGGCGCTCCTCGATCGTCGGGATCTGCCGGGGCGGGCAGTCCGAGCTCACCACGATCTGCTTCTGCGAGTCGTGCAGCGCGTTGAAGATATGGAAGAACTCCTCCTGGGTCCGATCCTTTCCCGCGATGAACTGGATGTCGTCGATCAGCAGCACGTCGATCGCGCGGTACTTCTGGCGGAACGACGGGAGCCGGTCGAAGCGGATCGCGTTGATCATCTCGTTGATGAAGCGGTCGGTCGAGATGTAGAGGACGTTCAGCCGCTTCTCCCGGGCCCGGATGTAGTGGCCGATCGCGTGCATGAGGTGCGTTTTGCCGAGGCCGACCCCGCCGTAGATGAAGAGCGGGTTGTAGGACTTCGAGGGGATCTCCGCCACCGCCCGGGCGGCGGCGTGCGCGAACTGGTTCGAGGAGCCGACCACGAAGCTCTCGAAGCTGTACTTCGGATTGAGGGACGCGGACTCGCGGTCGACGGGGACGGGAGAGGCGGCGGTCGAGCCCGCCTCCTCGGCAACCTCTTCGAAAGCGACGCGGAGCCCAGGCCGACCGACCTCCGCGAGGGACTCCTGGAGGACCCCGAGGTAGTTCTTGCTCAGCCACTCGCGGAACTGGGTGTTCGGCACCCCGATGCGAAGCGTGGCGCCGTCCAGGGAGAGGAACGTCGTGGGCCGGAACCACGTGGCGAAACTGTGGCGGTTGACCTTGCCCTCGACGCGCGCGAGAACGTCGTCCCAGAGAGTGTCCGACATCGAACCGGTGTCCGTCGACGCCGCACCAACGCGGCCGCGACAGGAAAAGCTCCTTTAAATCAACAAGTTACAGGCAAACCCCAGCAGGGGTTCACGTGGACTGTCGCACCGTATCCGTTTTGCACAGAGATTTCAACAGTTGTGGAAAAGCGGGGCTTGGGAACCATGAAAGGGGGCCGCAGCTGTGGGATGTCCGTGACGGGGGAAAGGTACCATACGCGCGGGGGGCGTACAAGGCGGGGGCGCCGGCTCGGAAGTCCCCGTTTGACAGGCGGGCCCCGCGTCCATTAGCCTTCAGAGTTTGTCCTGCCGGGCGGTGCGGACGCCGCCGCGGCCGATGGGGTTTCACCGATGAAGAGGACGTTCCAGCCGAACAACCGCCGACGGAAGCGCACCCACGGCTTCTTGGTCCGCATGCGGACGAAGGGAGGCCAGCTCGTCCTGAAGCGCCGCCGCCAGAAGGGTCGGAAGCGGATCGCCGTCTGAGGCACGTGCGGGAGCGGGCAGGCGCATGCGCTTCCGGCCCCGGCAGCGCCTCCGGACCGGGGCCGAGTTCGACGCCGCCTTCAAGCGCGGCGCCCGCCTCGACGGTCGGCTGTTCCTGCTGGTGGCCGCGCCTAACGGCCGGGCCTTCGATCGCCTCGGCCTCGCCGTGAGCCGCCGGGTCGGTGGAGCGGTCGAGCGGAACCGGGCCCGGCGGCTCCTGCGGGAGAGCTTCCGCCGTCTCGAGGGCCCGTCGGGTCCCGGCGTCGATCTCGTCGTGGTGGCCCGGGCGGCCCTCATGGGCCTCGGGCAGGCCGAGGTAGATCGTGAGCTCCGAGAGAGAGTCCGGCGCATCAAGCGCACGGCCGGGATGGCCGGCACACCACCTCCTCCTCCTCGTTGAGGCCTACCGGGTGGCGCTGTCGCCCCTCCTGGGAGGGCACTGCCGCTTCTGGCCGAGCTGCAGCGTCTACGCGGAGGAGGCGATCCGCAGGCACGGGGCTCGCCGCGGGGCGGCCCTCGCCTCCCGCCGCGTGCTCCGTTGCCACCCATTTCACGCCGGGGGCGTCGACCCGGTACCGTAGCTTCTCCGCCTGCTAGGATGCCGTGATGGAAGAACG
>JBGPQQ010000040.1:0-12326 GCA_041489115.1 Vicinamibacteria bacterium
ATCGAGGACAAGCACTTCCTGAACATCGCCGGCTTCGGGTACGACGTGGCGGTGCTCGAGGACTCGTGGACCGTGGCCTACCTCGAGGGGAGCGCCCTCTACCTCTACTGCGCCCTGCGCCAGCTCGGCTCCTACCGGGGCTTCGCGCTCGAGGGCGAGGTGGACGGCCGTCCTCTCGGCAAGAGCGACATGCTGATGCTCATCGTCGCCAACGCGCGCATCTTCGGCGGCGGGTTCCGGGTGGCGCCCGACGCCGACATGGAAGACGGCAGGCTCGAGGCGGTGGCCTTCGGCAACATGGGGTTCGGCGGGCGGGTGAGCGCCCTCGTGCGCCTGCTCCGCGGCACGCACGCGAAGCACCCGCGCGTGAGCTCGGTCTCGGCCTCGCGGCTGGTCTACCGTTTCGCCGCGCCCCCGGCCTACGAGACGGACGGCGAGTGGAACCAGGCCCGGTCGGCGGAGGTGGTGATCGAGGCGGTGCCGAAGGCTCTCCGGGTCCTGGTCCCGGCGCGATGAGCGCAGCGGGACCATCGGCCCAGTCCCTGCTGGCTCGCGCGGTCGCGGAGCGGGCGCTCTCGCCGTCGGAGGACCCGGCCCTGGACGCCGCCGTGCGCCGGCTGGCGGCGGCGGCGGCGGGTTCCCTGGTCGGGCTCGTCTTCTTCGGCTCCCGGCGCACCGGCGCCGCGCGTGCCGACGCTTTCAGCGCGTACGACCTGTTCGTGGTGGTCGAGGCCTATCGGCCCTTCTACGACGGGCTGAGCCAGGCCGGCCTCACCGCCAAGCGCCCGGCGCTGGTCGCCCTGGTGAGCCGCTGGCTGCCGCCCACGCAGTACTCGCTGCGCTTCGCGGGCGAAGGCGTGCACGTCAAGGCGGCGGTTGTCCGCTACGACACCTACCGGCGCGAGACCTCGGCGCGGCGGAGCGACCACTTCTGCATCGGGCGGCTCTTCCAGCCGACGAGGATCCTGCACGCGCGCGACGACGCCGCGCGGGAGGGGATCCTGCAGGGCCTCGTCGACGCGCACCGCGAGACGTGGGCGTGGGCGAGGCCCTGGCTGCCCCCGCGCTTCGACGCGGAAGCGTACGGGCGCTCGGCCCTCCGGACGTCGATGCGGTGGGAGGTTCGGCCGGAGCCACCCGGGCGTGCCGACGCGCTGTGGGAGGCCCAGGCGTCGCTGCAGGTCCCGGTCTTCCAGGCGCTGCTCGATGAGCTCGTCGAGGCCGGCGAGCTCGCGCCCGTCCCCGGGGCGCCCGGGGCGCTGGCTCCGACGCGACCGGCCGGCTGGGGCGAGCGCCTCCGTCTCGAGGGCTACTTCCGCCGTTCCATGGCCCGCGCCACCGCACGGTGGCTGAAGCACACCGCGACCTTCGAGGGCTGGCTCGACTACATCGTGCGCAAGGCGAGCCGGCACACGGGCGAGGCGATCGAGCTCACCGACCGCGAGCGGCGGTGGCCCCTCGTCTTCCTGTGGGGCCGCGTCTTCCGCCACCTCCGGACCAGGACCCGAAAGGGAAGCCCCTCGTGAGCCTCACCCTCGTCGCTCTGGCCACCGTGCTCGGCGCCGCGCTCCTCTCGATGCCGGTCTTCGCGCTCGTCCGCCGGGGTCGCCGCGACGCGGACGCCGAGAGGAAAGGACCGAGCTTCCTCCTGGGGCTCGGCGATTTCCTCATGCACTGGTTCCTGTGGGCGGTCGGTCCGGCGGAGCGGCTGCTCGTGCGGCTGGGCGCGAGCCCCGACCACGTGAACGCCGCCGGCCTCGTGTTCGGCCTGGCGAGCGGAGTCCTCATCGGCCTTGGCCATCTCGAGGCTGGAGGCGGCGCGATCGCCCTCGCCGGCACCTGCGACATCCTCGACGGCCGCCTGGCGCGCGCGCGACAGGTGGCCTCGCCCTACGGGAAGTTCATCGACAGCACGCTCGACCGCTTCGTCGAGACCTTCGCCTTCCTCGGCTTCGCCGCGTACTTCGCCGGCCGACCCTGGGGCCCCCTCGTGGTGACCGCGGGCCTCGGCGGCTCGCTCCTCGTGAGCTACGCGCAGTCGCGGGGCGAGACCGTCGGGGTGTCGGGCTCCGGCGGCCTGATGCAGCGGGCCGAGAGGCTGGTTCTGCAGATCCTCGGTTGCCTCTTCGACCCGGTGCTCTGCCGCTGGCTGGGGCAGCCGGAGGGGACGGTGCTCTTCTGGGTGCTGGTGGTCATGGCTTCGGGCGCGCTGGCCACGGCCGTCCACCGGACGGTCTGGATCGCGCGCCGACTGCGGGGCTGAGCCCGCCGCCCCCGCCTTGCGCGCGGGTGGGGAGCGAGTGCAGAATCTCGCCTCACCACCCGGTCATCCAGGGCCACGAAGGAGGCGCACGGTGTCCGACCTTTTTCCCGTCAAGCCCCACATCGCCGCGCGAGCGCACCTCAACAGCCGCGCCGAGTACGAACGGCTCTACCGTCTGTCCCTCGACAACCCGGAGTGGTTCTGGTCCGAGCAGGCGAAGGCGATCAGCTGGTTCCACCCCTGGCAGACCGTCTTCGACGCGGACTACGACGAGGTCGACTTCGCCTGGTTCTCCGCGGGGCGCCTCAACGCGTCCTTCAACTGCGTCGACCGGCACCTCGAGACCCTCGGCGACCGCACCGCGATCATCTGGGCGCAGGACGAGGTGGGGGCCTACCGGCACATCTCCTATCGGGAGCTGAAGCACAACGTCTGCCGGGTCGCGAACGTGCTCCTCTCCCACGGGATCAGGCGCGGCGACCGGGTCTGCATCTACATGGGCATGATGCCGGAGCTCGTCTACACGATGCTGGCCTGCGCGCGGATCGGCGCCGTGCACTCCGTCGTCTTCGGCGGGTTCAGCTCCGAGGCGCTGCGCGACCGGATCGTGGATGCCCGCTGTCGCATGGTGGTGACCGCCAACGAGGGGCTGCGCGGGGGCAAGCGCATCCCCCTCAAGAAGACCGTGGACCGCGCCGTCGAGGGCATGTCGATGGTCGAGACCGTTCTCGTGGCCCGACGCACGGACCACGAGGTGCCCATGACGCCGGGTCGGGACCTCTGGCTCGACGAGGAATGCCGGAAGCAGCGCTCGACCTGCACGAACGAGTGGATGGGGGCCGAGGACCCTCTCTTCATCCTGTACACATCGGGCAGCACCGGCAAGCCGAAGGGTCTTATGCACACGACGGGCGGCTACCTCGTCTTCGCCGCCTACACCCACAAGATGGTCTTCGACTACCACCCCGGCGACGTCTACTTCTGTGCCGCGGACGTGGGCTGGATCACGGGCCACACCTACATCGTCTACGGGGCGCTCGCGAACGGCGCGACCACGGTGATGTTCGAGTCCACGCCCGGCTACCCGGACCCCGGCCGCTACTGGCGGATCGTGGACGACCTCGGCGTCAACATCTTCTACACGGCGCCCACCGCGCTCCGCGCGCTGGCCCAGGGCGGCGACGAGTGGGTGAAGCGCTACCGCCGCGACTCGCTCCGCGTGCTCGGCAGCGTGGGCGAGCCCATCAACCCCGAGATCTGGCGCTGGTACCACGACGTGGTGGGGGAGAGCCGCTGCGCGGTCGTGGACACCTGGTGGCAGACCGAGACGGGGGGCATCCTCATCACCCCGCTGCCCGGAGTCACGCCGACGAAGCCCGGCTCCGCGACCCTGCCCTTCTTCGGGATCAAGCCGCTGGTCCTCGACACCGGCGACGGCAAGGTGCTGGAGGGCAACGGCGTGAGCGGCGCCCTCTGCCTCGGGACGCCGTGGCCGGGCCAGGCGCGGACGGTGTGGGGCGACCACCACCGCTTCAAGGAGACCTACTTCACGCAGTTCCCGGGCTACTATTTCACGGGCGACGGCGTGCGACGGGATGAGGACGGCTACTACTGGATCACCGGCCGCATCGACGACGTGCTGAACGTCTCGGGGCACCGCCTGGGGACGGCGGAGATCGAGAGCGCGCTCGTCGCGCACGAGGCGGTCGTGGAGGCGGCGGTGGTGGGCTTCCCCCACGCGATCAAGGGGCAGGCCATCTACGCCTACGTGGTGCTCACCTCGGACTACGCCTCGGCCGACCGCGACCAGCTGCAGGGGGCCCTCAAGGAGCAGGTGCGCCACATGATCGGCGGGTTCGCCGCGCCCGAGGTCGTGCACATCGCCTCGGGCCTGCCCAAGACGCGCAGCGGGAAGATCATGCGGCGGATCCTCCGGAAGATCGCCGCCTCCGAGTACGACGGGCTAGGAGACCTGACCACCCTCGCGGAGCCGGAGGTCGTGGACCGGCTCATCCAGGAGCACAAGACCGGGATTCGCTAGTCGGCGGCGCTGGTCGAGCCGTCGAGCGTCCGGGTCAGGAGGTCCGTCTCGCGCTCCTCGTGACCGGCGAGGTCGGCGAGGAACGCCCGGACCTCGTGAGCCCACGTGGGGCCGCGGCGGGCCTCGGGGCTCGCGGCGCGCAGCGAGTCGAGCCTGCGCAGCAGCCCTCGCGCCGCTTGCCCCGGGTGGCGGGCGTGGCGCGAATCACGCCCGTAGCATGAGGCTAGGCACTTAGAGGGCTGAGCGTCAAGTGATTTCACAGGCCTGGCGCGGCCGTGGTCGCTTCGAGCGCCTCGATGGAGACCGGCTACGGCTGCGGCGGGGCCCGGCCCGGTAGAATCAGGACGAATGCCCTTTTCCTACTACGACCGCCTGTCCGCCCGGGACAGGGCCATCTACCGGAAGAGCGACGCGGTGACGTCCCTCGCGCTGCCGGACGCGGAGCGGCTCCGCCCGCTGGTCGAGGAGATCCGGCAGGCTCTCCTGCGTGACGAGAGGCGGGCGGTCGAGGCGGCGGCGGGCCGTCTCGCGCTCGGGCTGGCTGGCCAAATGGGGCTGCCGCCGGTGGCGATCGAGGTGCTCGCGGTTCGCCCCTCGGCGGAGTGGGGCGAGCTGCACGGCCTCTACACGCGCGACGAGCGGCGGCCGGTGAGGATCCAGCTGTGGATGCGGACTGTCCGCCACCGCCGGGTGGTCGCCTTCCGCACCTTCCTGCGGACGCTCCTCCACGAGATGGGGCACCACGTCGACTACGAGCTCCTGCGCCTCGCCGACTCGTTCCACACGGAGGGCTTCTTCAAGCGGGAGTCGAGCCTCTTCCGCCAGCTCGTGCCGGACGGCTCGCGCGATCAGGACTCGGACGGCCCGCTGCCGGGCTTGAAGTAGGGGACCGGGAACGCGGCGACGTTGCTGCCCTTGGCCGCCTCCGTGATGCGGCTCTGGCCCTGCTTCTCGACCTCGTCCACGCGGATGACGGAGTGCATGGGCAGGTAGCAGCGCTTGACGCCCTCGAACTCGCGCTGCAGCCGCTCCTCGGTGGGATCGACGACGACGCGGGTCTTCTGCCCGAACACCAGCCCCTCCACCTCGATGAAGCCGAGGAGGCCGCCCTGGCTCACTCGCTTCGCGTAGACCTCGTACACCTGGCCCTGGTTGAGGAAGGTGATCTTGTACAGCCGCTGGTTCGCCATCCGCCCGTGATCATAATGCGAAACCGCCGCGCGGTTCCGGCCCGGGCGCGGGGGTGGTAGCCTCCCGGGCGTGAGGGCGAGGGGCCGTGGGATGCGCCGGCTGGTTCGGCGGGTTTCCTCCGTGGACGCGGGCGCGCGCCTCGCCGACGTGCTCGCGCGCTGGCTGCCCGAGTCGCTCGGCCGCTCCGTCCCCATGGCGCGGGTGCGCGCCCTCGTGTCAGCCGGGGCGGTGCGCGTCGACGGCGAGGTGCTGAGAGCGGCCGGTCGCCCCGTGCGTGCGGGCCAGCGCGTGGAGGCCGTGGTCCGGCCGGAGCTCCTTGGTCCGCGCGCGGAGCGGTCCGACCGGCCCTTCCGCCTCACGCCCCGCGCCCTTCTCTTCCGCGACGACGTGCTGCTGGCGGTCGACAAGCCCCCGGGGCTTCCGACGCATCCCACGGCGGACCCGGGCCGCCCCAGCCTCGTGGAGCACGTGGAGCGGCACCTGCGCGCGACGGGAGGCGGGGCGTACGTCGGCGTCCACCAGAGGCTGGACCGGGACACCTCGGGCGTCGTGATCTTCGCGACCGATCCGCGCGCGAACGAGGGCCTGGCGCGCGCGTTCGAGGGCCGCGAGGTCGAGAAGACCTACCTCGCGCTGACCGCGCGGCCCGACCCGGCGCCGCCCCGACGGCTCCGCATCGCGGCTCCGCTCGGGACCCCGGGCGCGGTCGGCACGCAGCGCGTGGGGGTCGGCGGCGCGCGGGCGAAGACGGCCGAGACCGAGGTCGTCGTGCGCGAGACGCTCGCCGACGCGCTCCTCGTCGAGGCGCGGCCGTTGACCGGCCGCAAGCACCAGGTGCGCGCCCACCTGGCGCACGCCGGGATGCCGATCCTCGGGGACCCGGTCTACGGGAGCGCCGGGGGACGCGCTCCGCGCCTGATGCTCCACGCCGGGCGGCTCGCCTTGCCTCACCCCCTGACCGGCGAGCCCCTCGTGATCGAGAGCCCGCTGCCCGCGGACTTCGAGGCGGTGCTGGCGCGCCTGAGGTCGGAAAAGCGTCAGCGTTGACCGGTAGCGGGGTCGTCGAACCGCCAGGGCCCGAGGCGGGTGGGACGGTCGAGAGCCGCGTGGAGCGCGGCGAGGAAGTCGCGCCGCGGCCACTCCCGAGCCCCGAGGCTCGCGAGGTGAACGGTGTAGACCTGACAGTCCACGAGCGGGATCGACCAGCGCCGGAGCTGCTCGACGAGGGCGACGAAGGCCACCTTCGAGGCGTCCGTCTCGTGGGCGAACATGGACTCGCCGAAGAAGGCCGCGCCCAGCGACAGGCCGTAGAGGCCGCCGACGAGCGCGTCGCCCCGCCACGCCTCGACGGAGTGGGCGACACCGCGCCGGTGGAGCTCGGTGTAGGACTCGACCATCTCCGGGGTGATCCACGTGCCGGGCTGGCCCGGGCGCGGCACGGTGGCGCAGGCGGTCATGACCTCGGTGAACTCGGTGTCGAGGGTGACGCGGAAGACGCCTCGCCGGATCGCGCGACGGAGGCTGCGCGAGACCTCGAGCTCCTCCGCGAGGAGGACCAACCGGGGGTCGGGCGAGTGCCAATGGAGGGGCTCCCCCTGCCAGGGGAAGATGCCCATCGAGTAGGCGAGGAGCAGGCGCTCCGGGCGCAGGTCCCCCCCCACGGCGATGGGCCCGCGCCGCGGGCCGCGCTCGGGGGGCGGGAAGACGAAGCGCTCGTCGAGGCGGTAGACGGGCACCGGGTCAGGCCAGGTTCGCCCCGACGACGAACTCACCCATTCCGCTTGAGGGTCGAGACGATGTCGGCGATCCGCGCGTCGGCGGTCGCGGGGGGAAGCGTGCAGGCACCGGCGCCGGCGTGGCCCCCGCCCCCGTAGAGGGACATCAGCACGCCGAGGTTGGCCCGCGAGGTGCGGTTGAAGATCGAGCGGCCGGTGGAGACCGCGACCGTCTGGCGGCCGGGCCCCCACTGCACGCGGACGGCGACGTTCGCCTGGGGAAACAGGGTGAAGACGAGGAATCGGTTGCCGACCGGGATCGCGTCGAGGGGGCGGAAGTCCGTCACCACGACGTTCGCGTCGACGCGGGAGTGGGCGAGAACGGCCTCGCGAAAGGCGTGGTCCTGCTGGCGCATGCGGGCCGCCCGCTCGCGGACCTCGGGGAGGGCCACGACCTCCTCCATCGGCCTCTCGCGCACCGCCGGGAGCAGCAGGTCGAAGTACTCGCGGGCGCCGCCCAGCCCCGTGCGCGGGTCGAGGGTCAGGCCGACGAGGATGTACCCGGACGGGGCGACCACGTCCTCCAGCGTGAGCTGTGCCGAGTCGAGCCGGTCGGTTTCCGCGAGCAGCGTCTCGTACCGCGCGAGGTCGGGCCGGCCCGGGGCGTAGTGCTCGTAGACGAGGCGGGCGGCGCTCGGCCCCTTTCCGTAGCGGCCCCTGAAGCCGGTCGGAGGTATGGCCTTCGGGTCGGTGAGCAGGTGGTTGTCGAACCACATCCCGCACGACGGGTGGTAGGGCAGGTTCGCGAGCACGTCCGCCGGGCCGATCGTCACCCGCCGGTCGGTCACGTCCTGCGGGTGGACGAGCTCGACCGAGTCGATCGTCTCGCACCGCGAGAGCAGCACCGCGCAGGTGAGGCCGTCGAGGTCCGGCCGGGTGACGAGGCGCACGCGGCAGTGAAGCACGAAGCGTGCGGCGAGACAAGGCGCGGCTACAATGGGCCATGGCCGGGGAGGAACCGCTCGACTACGCGCGGCTCGTCCGGGAGGCGCTCCGCGACGTGCCGCGGCAGGCCCTGCGCTTGGCCGCGGTGGAGGGGCTCCCGGGCGAGCACCCCTTCTACCTCACGTTCCGGACCTCGCACCCGGGCGTCGCGATCTCGCCCGGCCTCCACGCGCGCTACCCCGACCGGATGACCATCGTCCTCGAGCACCAGTTCTGGGACCTCGCCGTGGGCGAGGAGGCCTTCTCGGTGACGCTTCGCTTCGGGGGCGCGCCCGAGCGGCTGCACGTGCCGTTCGCCGCCCTCATGGCCTTCGCGGACCCCGCGGCGCAGTTCGGGCTCCGCTTCGAGCCGGGGGAAGAGGGGGCGGCGGAGACCGGGGCCACCCCGGCCGAGCCGGCGGAGCCGGCCCTCGCCACGGGGTCGGCGGCCGCGGCCGAACCGCCCGCCGGCAACGTCGTGGACATCCGCGCCTTCCGCCGCCGGGACGACTAGGGTCGGACGGGCCCTTCCGCCGGCCTGGCGTCGAGCGCCGCTTTGCCGCGCCGCCGTCCGGCGCCGAGGAGCAGGAAGCCGAGCAGGATCCAGAAGAGGTCCTTGCCGCGCTTGAGCAGGACGAAGGCGGCGCCGACCGTCGTCGCGTCCGGCAGCGCGAGGGCCCTGAGGCAGAGCACGTACCCGGCGTCCTGCACCCCGAGGCCGGCGGGGACGGGCACCGCCATCGCGCGGACGAGGTGGAGCGCGGTCTCGATCACCATGGCGGCGGCCAGGGGGACGTCCACGCCCACCAGGCGGAGGAAGAGGTACGTCTCGAGGGAGCGCACGAACCAGCCCAGCTCGTAGAGCGCAACCGACGGCAGCAGGCCGAGCGGCTCCCGCCGGAAAAAGGCGGCGAGGCCCTCGTCGGTCCGCTGGAAGCGCAGCGCGTTGCGCTCCAGCCAGGGGCCGAGCCAGCGACCGCCGAGGCGGTCGAGCCCGCGGTGCACGCGGTCGGCCACGCGCCCGTGGGCGGTGGCGAGGACGCCGGCCAGCACCGCGGCCACGAGGGCGAGGGATGTCGCGAGCAGCAGCCAGGGGAGCCCCTTCTGTCCGATCGCCGCCGTGGAGACCTGGTCGAGCAGCGGCCAGGCGAGGAGCGTGGCTAGGGCGAGGAAGATCCCGTGCGAGACGACCACGAAGAACTTCCGGGCCACGGTGGCCACGATGCCCGCCTCCAGGGGCACGCCGCAGCGCCGCTTGAGGAGATAGGGCTGGACGGTTTCCGACACCACCGAGCCCGAGGGCAGGCCGAGCATCAGCGCGTCGACCACGACTCGCACCCCGAGCAGGCCGCGGAAGCGCGGGCGGGACCCGAGGCGCACGAACGAGATCCACCAGCCCGCGGCCTCGGCCAGGACCGCGACGAGGTTGGGCAGGAGGAGGAGGGGCAGGCGCCAGCCGAGCGAGCGCACCAGCCCGAGGGCCCTCCCCACGTCGGCGGAGCGGAGGACCCAGGCGAGGAGCCCCAGCGACAGCAGGACGGGCAGGAGCCGCGCGAGGTGGCGAAGCAGCCGCTTCATCGGTGGCCGCGCTGAGTTTACGCGGATTCGGGGCCGGGCCGCCAGCGTCGTTGCCCGGCCCGCCCGCCGCGCATACACTGCACCGAGGAGGTCGCGATCCCGGACCCGCCCGGCAAGGAAACGCCCGACTCGGCCTTTCTCTCGGAGCTCGAAGGGCTCGTCGCCGACTCGGGGATGGCCGTGTCCTCGGCGGCGCAGGGGGCGGCGGGCGCCCGCGGCTACCGCGAGACGCTCGCGGCCTTCCTCGCCCCGGTTCTCCCCGGCGAGCCGCCGATCGCGGAGCGGGCGTTTCTCGACCTGCCCCCGGCCGTGCTCGCCGAGCGGTGCAACGGCCTCATCGAGGCCGGCCGCCGCAGCCCGCGGCGCGAGGGGGCGCGGCCGGTCGAGAGCTTCATCGTCTTCTTCCAGGCGCTCGTGCCGACTCTCACCGCGGAATCCTCGCGCGAGGTGAAGGCCACCTTCTTCCGTCTCGTGCCCACGCTCGTCCAGATGGCCTGGGAGGACCTCGGCGACGCCGTCGACCGGCCCCTCGACAGTCGGAACTCCCTGGGACTGCTCGAGACGATCCTCCTCGAGATCGCGAGCGTGCGGCTCACCCCCGTCGAGAGCGGGATGCTCTTCAGGAGTCTGGATCAGCTCGCCACCCTGATCGCGGCGGGCGAGTACTCACTCGCCCGCGACGTGGTCGCGGTGCCGCTGCTCGGCATCCTGCGCAAGAACCGCGTGGCGCGCTCGCTGTTCCGCCTCATGGAGGTCGAGGTGGCCATCCAGGTCTACGTCAAGGAGCGGCTCGGGTACACGACGCCGCGGATCCGCATTCCCGAGGACTTCCCCGCGCTCGACGAGTTCGGCCCGCTCCGCGTGTTCGACGAGGAAGGACCGGACGGGGTCTGGCGAGCGTACCTGCAGGTGCAGCTGCCCGACATCCCCGTCCTCAGCGACATCGTCATCCACCTCTCGCGCGAGGACGGGAGCGGGAGCGACGAGCGCCGCTTGAGGCTGGACGGCCTCGGCAGCGTGCCCTTGGAGCTGCCGCCCGGCCTCTACGCGATCGGGCTGCTCTACGAGCCCGACCCGTCCCGCGGCGCCTGACCCGTGGGCGGCAGGGCGGGGGGGGCGGGCTCGCCTCGTGGGGGCTCCACGACGACGGTGGGAAGGGCCGGGGCCACCCGGCTCCGTGTCGCGATCATCACGGCCAGCGTCCAGGTGGGTACGAGGTCCACGAACGGGACGAGCTCGGCCAGGAACGTGGGCAGGAAGGCCCAGTGCCACCCGACGAGGGCGACCAGCGCGATCGCCGTGGCCACGTCGACAGCGTTGTTGAGGGGGGTGAGAGCGACCGGGAGCAGCGCGACCTGGGCGAGGTCCACGAGAACGGCGAGGCCGCGGGCGATCCAGACGCGGCGGGGCGTCAGCAGGGGGGCCATCGCGGCAGAGGCTACCAGAACCCGGGGGTGGCCGGGAAGCGAAGAACGGCGCGTGCTAACCTTGCCGCGCTTTTGCTGGGGAGGCGTGAGATGAATCATCTGAAGCGTGCAGGCCTCGTGGTCGCGCTGAGCGTCGCGGCCGGGAGCGCGGAGGCGCAGCTCGGGATGTTCTCGAAGGAGCAGCGCGTCGCCATCACGTCGGAGTGGACGGGCGACCGCTTCCCGGACGGGCGGCCGAAGGTCGCCGACGGGCTCCTCGAGCGGATGAAGGAGGTCACCGCCGAGGAGGCCTGGGGCGTCCTCACCGAGGCGGGCTACAAGCTGCAGTTCGAGGGGGGCTGGAAGGAGATCAACGCGGGCGCGCCGGGCCGCCGGCTCGTCGGGCGCGTGGTCACCGCCGTCTTCATGCCGCAGCGCCCCGATCTGAACGGGGCCATCAACAAAGCGGCCGCCGCCGAGGCGCGGGTGGCGAAGGGCCAGAACTCCTGGGTGATCGACACGCTGCTGCCGGGAGACGTCCTGGTGGTCGACCTCTTCGGGAAGATCGACAAGGGGACCTTCATCGGCGACAACCTCGGCACCTCGATCTTCGCCAAGACGAAGAAGGGGGTCGTGGTGAACGGCTCGGTGCGGGACCTCTCGGGCATCCTGGAGATCGAGGGCTTCCAGGGCTTCGTCCGCGACTTCCACCCGACCGCTCTCGCCGACGCGACCCTCGTCGGCATCAACGTGCCGATCCGGATCGGGGGAGTGACCGTTCTCCCGGGCGACGTGATCCTCAGCGATCCCGAGGGGCTCACCTTCGTCCCGCCGCACCTCGCGGAGAAGGTCGTGGTGAGCTCCGAAGACGTGCGCTTCCGCGACGAGTGGGGGCACGAGATGCTGCGGCAGGGGAAGTACACGCCCGGGCAGATCGACTCCAAGTGGACGGACGCCATGGAGGTCGAGTTCCAGGCCTGGGCCGCGGCGCGGCGGGCGAAACGGCCCTAGCCTGAGTTCCGCAGTTCGCGACGATCTTCGACCGTTTTCGGGTGCCGGAGCGTCGCAAGTGTCGTGGGCTCAAGGACCAGCGTTCGCGAGAGTGCGTGTAGTGCCAACCAACCCTCTTGTATCAGGCGCGGCACGTG
>JBGPQQ010000041.1:0-12203 GCA_041489115.1 Vicinamibacteria bacterium
GATCTCGACCTGCTGGTCGCGGCGCCGATCGGCTGGCTTCGCACGGGCTCCTGGCGGCTGGTCCGCCGCGCGGCCGTGGCGATCCTGCTGATCGCCGTCGGCACCGCCGTCACGATGCTGCCGAGCGTACTCTACTGGCAGAAGAACGGCCCGAACCGCGAGCTCGCCTACAAGATCGCGGAGGAGACGGACGTGTTCGGGCTCAAGATCCGTCACATGCTGGTGCCGATCTCCGACCACCCGCTGCCGCCGCTCCGTGCCTTCGCCGCCACGGTCGAGCGGGCGTTCCCGAGCGACAACGAGAACGGCCGCTCGAAGCTCGCCAGCCTTGGCAGCCTCGGCTTCCTCGCGCTACTCGGGCTCCTGATCGGGCGGGCCGCCGGGCTGCGGCCGCCGCGCGACGAGGATCTGGACGGGGCCGCCGCGCTCACGCTCGTCACGCTGCTGATCGCGCTCGTCGGAGGGTTCGCGTCGTTCTTCAGCGTCCTGGTGAGCCCCGAGATCCGCGCCTACAACCGGATCGTGGTCTTCATCTCGTTTTTCTCCCTGCTGGCTTTCGGGACGCTACTGACCCGCGGGCGGGCGCGCTGGCCGCGCCTCGTGGCGCTGCCCCGGCGCACCTGGCTGCTGCTGCTCGCGGCCCTGCTGCTGGTAGGGCTGCTCGACGAGATCCCGGCGCACTACCTGGCCGGGGTGCGTCAGGGCAGCGACCTCGCGTTTGCGGAGGACCGCGCCTTCACCCGGGCAATCGAGGCGCAGCTGCCGGCAGGTGCGATGGTGTTCCAGATACCGAGCATGACCATCCCCGTTGAGCACAACTCGCGACCGCCGATGGCCGTCTACGACCCCGGCCGAGCATACGTCCACTCCAAGAAGCTGCGCTGGAGCTGGGGCGCCATCCTCGGCCGCACTGGCGACTGGCAGAGCGGCGTGAGCGCCTTGCCTCCGCGCGACATGATCCAAGCCCTCGCTCTGGCGGACTTCTCCGGGATCTGGCTCGACCGCTACGGCTACACCGGGAGATTCGGGCCGCGCCACGAGATCGTGGAGCTGGAGCTGGTCGCGCTGGCTGGCCAGCCGCTGCTCGTCAGCTCCAGCGGCCGCTACTCCTTCGTCCTCATCGAACGCTATCGCCAGCGTCTCGAGCACGAGCTCGGGCCCGAGCTGCTCGAGACGC
Source organism: Vicinamibacteria bacterium (assembly GCA_041489115.1). Taxonomy (GTDB): domain Bacteria; phylum Acidobacteriota; class Vicinamibacteria; order Fen-336; family Fen-336; genus DATBSL01. The sequence continues at coordinate 1,178 of JBGPQQ010000041.1, forward strand.
GCCGCCGCGAGATCCTGGCGCAGACTCCAATCCTGCGCTGGCGCGAGGGCTGCTCGGGAGACCGCAAGTCGGCGGGCGGCTGGTGGCGCTCCTGCGGCGCGTCGGCCTGGTTCGTCCTGCGCAACTCGTGGACCGACGAGCTGGAGGTCACGCTCACCGGCCGCTTCCGTGCGGCGGACGCCACGGGCGGGAGTGTGCGTGTGAGCGCACCGGGCTTCGAGGACGAGGTCCCGCTCGGCCGGGAGCCGTTCGACTACCGCCGCGTGGTCGTGCTCAAGGGAGGGCAGCGGCTGAAGGTGACGCTCAAGGCGCGGAGCGGGGCGCCCTGCCCCGCAGGGCCGGACGGGCCGCGCTGCTTCCAGCTCGGCGAGCTGAGGGCCGCATCACGACGGCTACCGCGCGCTCCGTCCTCGACCGCGGACGAAGCGGCTCCCGCCCCGTGAGCGCGACCTCAAGCCGACGGCTCGAGCCTCGGAAAGGCCCGTGAGGGCAGGCCACGAGCTCGCTTGGCCCGCGGCCGTCGTGGCCGCGGGCGCTGTTGCCTGTGGGCGATTCCGCCGCTGCGCAAGCACCCGCTACGCGTCCCGGTCACCTACGAGCGTCACGGGCCCGTCTTCACCGCCATCGCAAAGGCGGTGCACGACGACGGGCTGTTCCACGCGCGGCACATCGGCGCACCGTTCCGCGCCGACCTCTTGGACTGGCCGCTGGGCACGTGGCTGCCTGGTGACGCTGGTCTACCTGCGCACGGCCGGCGCGCGGAGGACGAGACGAAAGCAGAGCACCAGCTGACGCTCGTGGCCTTCGCGGCCCAGACCTTCTCGTATCTGCACTACAGCTTCTGAGCCTGCCTGCTGCTGGCCACGGCGATCCCGATCGGCTGGGCCTGCACCGGCAGCGCGCGCCTCGCCCGGCGGGGTGCGTTGGCGATCGCGCTCGTCGCGCTCGGCACCGCCCTCACCGTCGCGCCGACTCTCTGGTACTGGCACAGAAACGGCGACAGCCAGGACCTCGTCTACAAGACCGCGGCCGAGACGGACGTCCAAGGCCTGAGGCTGCGGCACCTGCTGCTGCCCATGTCCGGGCGCCCGCTGCCACCGTCGCAGTACGGGCACTCGCACGGGCTGCGCTGGAGCTGGGGCGCAGTCTTGGGTCGGATTCACGACCGCCAGCGGGCGGCCGCCATCCCGCCCCCGGACGAGATGGTGCTCACCCTCGCGCTCGCGGGCTCTTCAGGGATCTGGATCGATCGCGAGGGCCATCGGGGTGCCGAGCGGGTCCACTTCGACGAGGTCGAGCCCGCGCTGGCCTCAGGCGCCGGCTCCGCGCCGCTCGTGAGCGCGCCGCGGCGCCACTCGTTTCTCGAGATCGAGGGCTACCGCCGGCGGCTCTCTGGCGCGCTCGGAGAGGAGCGGATCGCGCACGTGCGCGAGGCCGTGCTCTCCGACGCGCCGATGCTCTCGATCGTGCCCGGCTGCGGGGAGCGGATCCCGCTCGAGTCCGGGCCCGGACCGTACCGCCGCGTGGTCGCTCGAACGCCCGCAGGTGCTCGGGATCGACCTCTACGCGAGCGGCGGGGCGTGCGGCGGGGGGACGCTGGAGAGCCCGTGCTCCGAGCTCGCGGGCCTGCGCACGGCGACGCGAAGTATCATAGGCGTCGAGCCGGTGGGCCCCGCGCCCGGCCAGCAGCCATGAAGACTCTCACCGTCGTCTGCCCGGTCTACGACGAGCAGGAGGTCATCGCCGCCTTCCACGCGGAGCTCCGCCGCGTGCTGGACTCCGTGGCCGACCGCTGGAGCGCGACCATCCTGTTCGTCGTGGACCGCGGCACCGACCGCACGCTCGAGATCCTCAAGGGCATCGCGGCGGCCGACCCCTCGGTGCGGGTGCTCGCGCTCTCCGCGCGCTTCGGGCACCAGATGTCGCTCCTCGCCGGCCTCGACCACTGCGACTCCGACGCAGTCGTGATGATGGACAGCGACCTGCAGCACCCCCCGTCGCTCATCCCGGACCTGCTCGCGGGCTTCGAGCGCGGCCACGATGTCGTCTACACGGTGCGGGAGGACAGCCCCGACGTTCCCGCGCTGAAGCGCCTCACCTCGCGCTGGTTCTACCGCCTCATCAACTCGATCTCCGACACCCCGATCAACGAGAGCGCGGCCGACTTCCGCCTGGTCTCCCGCCGCGTCGTAGAGGTCTTCCAGAGGCAGATCCGGGAGCGGAACCAGTTTCTCCGGGGGCTCTTCGGGTGGGTCGGCTTCCCGAGCCTGGCCGTCCGCTTCAAGGTGGGCCGCCGCCCGGCCGGCCGGACCAAGTACTCGGTGCGGCGGATGGTGCGCTTCGGCGTGGACGGGGTCGTCTCCTTCAGCAAGACGCCCCTGCAGGCGGCCGTCTACTTCGGCTTCGCCTTCGGCACCCTCGGCTTCCTCTATGCCCTCGTCACCCTCGCCCAGTTCCTGCTCTACCACTCGTTCCCGTCGGGCTGGACCACGATCATCATCCTGATCTCGATCTTCAGCGGCACCCAGCTCGTGTTCCTCGGCATCCTCGGGGAGTACCTGGGCGCGATCTTCGACGAGGTGAAGGCGCGGCCGCACTACATCGTGGATGAGCGCGTCAACTTCCCTCTCCACCCCGGGAAGCCGGCTTGAGCGCCTGCATCGTCTGCGGGGCCGAGGAAGCCCGCCCCTTCCACCCCGGCCTCCTCCGCTGCGGGGCATGCGGCCACGGCTGGGCCGACCTGCAGCTCTCGCCGGAGCAGCTGGCCGGGCTCTACCGCCGCGACTACTTCTTCGGCGACGAGTACCTCGACTACGTGGCGGACCGCGCGATCATCCAGAAGAACTTCCGCCTGCGCCTCTCCGTGCTCGAGCGCTTCCGCGACCCCGCGCGGCACCGGCGGCTCCTCGAGGTCGGCTGCGCCTACGGCTTCTTCCTCGACCTCGCGCGCGAGCGCTTCGAGTCGGCGACGGGCATCGACATCACCGAGGACGGGGTCCGCTACGCGCGGGAGACGCTCGGGCTCGACGCCGTGCTCGGCGACTTCCTCGCCCACGACTTCGGCGACCGGAGGTTCGACGTGGCGTGCCTGTGGGACACGATCGAGCACCTGCCCCGCCCGGACCTCTTCGTCGAGAAGGTCGCGCGCCTCACCGACCCGGGTGCCCTCCTCGCCGTGACCACGGGGGACGTCGGCAGCCTGAACGCGCGGCTGAACGGCAAGAGCTGGCGTCTCATCCACCCGCCCACCCACCTGCACTACTTCACCCGGCAGAGCCTCCTGCGCCTCCTCGACCGGCACGGCTTCGAGGCCGTCTACGACCGCAGCTGCGGCTTCTACCGGGGCGCGGACTTCACTGCCTATAATCTGCTCGTCCTGCGCTGGAAGCGGAAGCGCCTCTACCGGCTGCTGAAGCGCCTGCGGCTCACCGGGTTCGACTTCTACCTCGACCTCGGCGACATCCGGTACGTGGTGGCGCGCCGGCGCTGAGCGCGGAGGGGAGATGGCCTCGAGCGAGACGGTCCTGGTCACGGGCGCGGGGGGCTTCATCGGCAGCCACCTCGTGGAGGCCCTCGTGGGCGAGGGCCGGCGGGTGCGCGCCTTCGTGCGCTACAACGGGCGTGGCGACGCCGGGCTGCTCCGCTTCCTCCCCCCCGCCGCGCTCGCGGAGGTCGAGGTCGTCTTCGGCGACCTCCGCGACGCGAGCGCGCTTCTGGACGCGGCGCGGGGAGTGGACGTCGTCTACCACCTGGGCGCCCTCATCGGCATCCCCTACTCCTACGTGCACCCCCGGGAGACGGTGGACACGAACGTGACCGGCACCCTGAACGTGCTGGCCGCAGCGCGGGAGCGCGGGGTGCGCCGCGTCGTCCACACCTCGACGAGCGAGGTCTACGGCACCGCGCGCACCGTGCCCATCACGGAGGAGCACCCCCTGCAGGGGCAGTCCCCCTACTCGGCGAGCAAGATCGGGGCGGACATGCTGGCGGAGAGCTTCCACCGCTCGTTCGGGCTGCCGGTGGTGACCGTCCGGCCCTTCAACACCTACGGCCCGCGGCAGTCGATGCGGGCGGTCATCCCGACGATCGCCGTGCAGGCGCTGCGGGGCGACGTGGTCCGGCTCGGCTCGCTCACCCCGACCCGAGACCTCAACTTCGTCACCGACACCGTGAACGGCTTCCTGCGCGCGGGGCAGGCGCCCGGCGTGGAGGGCCGCCTCATGAACCTGGCCCGCGACGAGGAGACGAGCGTGGGCGCCCTCGCGGAGAAGATCGTCGCCATCGTCGGCCGGCCGGTGCGGATCGAGACCGAGGCGGCGCGCCGGCGGCCGGAAGCGAGCGAGGTCCAGCGCCTGCGGGGCGACAGCTCGCTCGCCCGGGAGCTCCTCGGCTGGGCGCCGGCGGTCTCCCTCGACGAGGGGCTGCGCCGCACGGTCGCCTGGGTGCGCGACAACCTCGACGCCTACGCGGGCGACGGGTACCAGGTGTAGCCGGTGAAGGCGGTCATCCTCGCCGGCGGCCTCGGCACGCGCCTCGCGCCCTACACCACCGTCCTTCCCAAGCCGCTCATGCCGGTCGGGGACCGGCCGATCCTCGACATCGTGGTGCGGCAGCTCCGCCACTACGGCTTCGACGAGATCACCCTCGCGGTAGGGCACCTCGCCGAGCTGCTCATGGCCTACTTCGGCGACGGCGCACGCTTCGGCGTCCGCATCCGCTACTCCCGCGAGGAGACGCCGCTCGGCACTGCCGGCCCCATCGGCCTCGTGGAGGGGCTCGACGAGCCCTTCCTCGTAATGAACGGCGACGTCCTCACCACCCTCGACTTCGCCGCGATGATGACCGAGCACCGGCACACCGGGGCCGCGGCCACCGTCGGCGCCTTCCGCCGCAGCGTGAAGATCGACCTCGGCGTCATCGAGTTCGACGAGCGACGGCAGCTCACCCAGTACCTCGAGAAGCCGACCCACCAGTACTGGGTGAGCGGCGGCGTCTACGCGTTCGACCCGAAGGTGCTCGCGCTCCTGAGGCCGGGCGAACGGATCGATCTCCCCGATCTCGTCCGCGGTCTCGCCGCCCGGGGCGAGGCGGTGCGCTGCCACGTGCACGAAGGCTACTGGCTCGACATCGGCCGGATCGAGGACCACCAGCGCGCGGCCGAGGACTTCGCGGCCCACCGGGCGGAGTTCCTGCCCGGGGACAGCGACCGCTAGCGTGCGCGCCCTCGTCACCGGCGGCTCGGGCTTCGTGGGCCGCCACCTCGCGGCCCTGCTGGCCGGGAAGGAATGCGCCATCTGGTCGCTCGACCGCCGGGGGGGCGGCCCGCCGGGGACGACGCCGATCGTGGCCGACCTCTCGGACGCGGCGGCCGCCGGTCGGGCGGTGGAGGAGAGCCGGCCCGACCTCGTCTTCCACCTCGCCGCCCGGACCCCGGCCAACGCGCCCGAGAGCACGCCCTCGGACTGGCTGGGCGGCGACCCGGTTGCCACGCACCACCTGCTCGAGGCGGTGCGCGCTCGTGCCCCCCGCGCGCGAGTGCTCGTCATCAGCAGCTCCGCGGTCTACGGCCACGTCCCCCGGGAAGGGCTTCCGATCGCCGAGACCTCGCCGCTCCAGCCCACGACACTCTACGGCGTCGCGAAGGCGGCCGTCGAGCTCGTCGCGCTCCGCTTCCACGCCGTCCATGGGCTGCACGTGGTGCGAGTCCGCCCCTTCAACCTCGTCGGACCCGGCGAGCCCGTCGCCATGCTCACCAGCACCCTCGCCGCCCAGGTCGCCCGCATCGCCGCGGGGGGGACGCCCGCGGTCGTGCGCATGCGCCACCGTGCGACCTCCCGCGACTACGCGGACGTACGGGACGCGGTGCGCGCCTACTGGCTGCTCCTCGAGAGGGGCACGCCCGGCGAGGTCTACAACGTCTGCGCGGGTCGCGCCGTGGCGATCGGCCACCTCGCGGAGCGCCTCCTCGCCCTGGCGGGCGTCACGGCGCGGATCGAGGAGACAGCATCGGCCCCCGCCCCGGGCGACATTCTCGCCCAGGCCGGGGACGGGACGAAACTCGCCGCCGCGACCGGCTGGGCGCCCGAGATCCCTCTCGACCGGAGCCTCATGGACCTGCTCGCGCAGTGGCCCGGGGCCGCGAGAAGGGCCGGGGCCTGACGGTCGTGAGGCTCCTCCGCCCGCTCGCGTACTACGGGGGCCAGGCGGGCCTCAGCGCGGCCCTGCTCGCGGTCGCGGTGCCCTTCTGCGGATTCCCGCTCCGGATCCCGTTCGACTACTCCGGCGACGGGCTCTTCTTCACCGCGCTCGTGAAGGGCGTCGCCGAGGAGGGACCGTTCCACTTCTCACGGATCGGAGCTCCGTTCGGGGCCGACGTCGTCGACTGGCCCGTGGGGATGTGGCTCCCGCTCGCCGCGACGACCGCGCTGTCGCGCGTGCTCGGGCACCCCGGTACGGTGATCAACGTGACGTGGCTGCTGGCCATCGTCCTCACCGGCGTCACCGCGGCGTGGGCCCTGCGACGGCTCGACGTGCCGCCACGGGTCGCCTTCGTCTTCGGCCTCCTCTACGCGTTCCTGCCATACACCTTCTACAAGAACGTCACCCACTTCGGGACGTTCTTCCCCTTCGTGCCGCCGGTGGCCCTGCTCGCCCTGCGACTCGCAGGCGACAGCCTGGATCGACAGGACGCGCGGGAGCGGTGGGTGACGCTCGCCGCGTGTCTCGCCCAGGGCCTCAGCTACGTCTACTACGCCTTCTTCGGCTGCTTCCTGCTCGCGGCCGCGGGCGGGATCGGCTGGGCGCGCACCCGGCGGGCGGCGACGGTCAGGCTCGCCTCGGCCGGAGTGCTCCTGCTCACGCTGGGCGCGGCGATCCCCTTAGCGCCGAGCGCCGCCTACTGGAGCCGGCACGGGCGCAACACGCGCCTCGAGTACAAGCAGGCTGCCGACGCCGAGAGCTACGGCCTCAAGCTGCGCCAGCTGCTCGTCCCGATCGAGGGCCACCCGTTCGCGCCGCTCCGCCGCGCGCAGGAGCGGATCGCCGAGGCACGGTTCCCGAACGAGAACGAGAACGCCACGGCGCGCCTGGGCCTGGTCGGCTCGATCGGCCTGCTGGCCCTTCTCGGTCTCGGTGTGGCGCGGGTGGCCGGCGCCAGGGGAGGAAGCGCCGTTTCCGGCCCCGCGGCGGCCCTGACGCTCTCCGCTCTCCTGCTCGCGCAGATCGGGGGCCTCGGTTCGCTCTTCAGCGTGTTCGTCTCCGCCGACATCCGCGGCTACAGCCGGATCGTCGTCTACGTGGCGTTCTTCAGCTTCTACGCCTCGGCCCGGCTGTTCTCGGGCGCGAGCGACGCCCTCCCCGCGGCGATCGCGGGACGCGCGACACGCTGGCTCGCGCTCGCGCTCGTCCTCGCCTTCGGTGTGCTCGACCAGGTCCCCCGCCTCTACCTCTCGGAGATCCGCACGGCCTCGGCGCCGCAGTTCGAGGAGGACGAGTCGTTCGTCGCCCTCGTCGAGAGCCGGCTGCCGCGCGGGGCGATGGTCTTCCAACTTCCCCACGGTACGATCCCGCTCGATCTCTCGTGGCGGCCGCCCCTGTACCCCTACGACCCGGGCCGAGCCTACGTGAGCTCGCGCTCGCTCCGCTGGAGCTGGGGGTCGATCCTCGGTCGGTCCGGTGACTGGCAGGCCGCCGTCGCCCGCCTGCCCCCCGCGCTCATGGCCCGCCGGCTCGCGCTGGCCGGCTTCTCCGGGATCTGGATCGACCGCTGGGGCTACGCGGCGCCCCCCCGGGTTCCGTGGCAGCAGCTCGAGGCCGCGCTCGCCGCGACGACGGGGACCTCCGCCCTCGCGAGCGCGGGAGGCCGCTACTCGCTGCTCCTCCTCGACCCGCTGCGCGCGCGCCTCGAGCACGAGCTCGACGAGGCGGCGCTCGCCGCCGCCCGCCGGGAAGCGCTGGGCAGCGTTCTCCTACTCTTCCCGATGTGGCGTGAAGGCTGCGCCGAGGAGGTGACGGACGCCTCCGCCACGGCCGTGGTGTGCGGTCCCTCGTCCTGGCTAGTGTTCAAGAACGACGAGAACCGTGAGCGGCGGGTCGTCGTCTCTGGCACGCTCCACCCGCTCGCCCCGGGGCGGCTCACGATCACGATCGGGGACCGGCGCGAGGACGTCGAGCTGAGCGACCAGCCGGTCCAGTTCGAGCGCCAGGCGACAATCCCGGCCGCGCGCAAGCTGCGCCTTGATCTCGCCTTCGCGGGAGCCTGCCCGGCGCCGTCGGGCGTTGCCCGCTGCTTGCGGGTGGACGACCTGACGGCCGCGGCGCGCGGCGCCGGTGGCGGGACGAAGCCCTAGCCGGCCGTCGCGACCGACACCCCGCGCACCGCCTCCGCGCCCTTGTTCGGCACGCCCTTCGGGTGGCAGTCGAGGCACGCCACGCGGTGGACGTCGTGGAGGCTGTCCCGCGACTTGAACGTCGTGTCCATCTTCTCCACGTCGATCCCGCAGTTCGAGAGGCGCGGGTGGCAGCCCGCGCACGAGGCCCGGGTGGTCTGGCCGTGCTTCTCGTGGCAGGCCAGGCAGCTCAGGCCCTCGTGCACGCCCACCGGTGTCCGGTCGTCACCGGAGAAGACCTGGTTGCCCGCGCGCGGCGCGTGGCACTGGTAGCAGAGCGCCTGCCGGCGGTCCGGGCTCGCCTTCACCGGCCGGTCCCCCTCCTTCATTGCCGGCATGGGGAGCCGCTCGAGGCCCACGTGCTCGAGGGCGCGGCGGTCGTAGAGGGCGAGCGAGGGCCGGACGATCTCCTGCTCGGGCCCCGCCACGAGCCCGCGGCGGCTGCGCGGCGGGAGCGGCTCGCCCTTGCGGTGCACCGAGTGGCAGGCGAGGCAGGGCACGGCGGGCAGGCCGGCGTCCTCCTCGTTCACGAACGTCCACGGGCCCTTCCGGTCGAGCGGGGTGACGAGGTCGCGGATTCCGCCCTCGAAGTGCATGGCATGGCAGCGCAGGCAGTCGTCCATGAGCTGCTGGTTCGCGTTGTGCTCGGGGTTGATGAAGAGCGCCGCGTAGGGGGCGCCGTGCGGCCCGCTCTCCCAGTCGGCGCGCTCCTGCCGGTGGCACGAGCCGCAGCGCTCGACGAGCGGCGCGACGTCCCGGTGCCGGACGTGGATCTGCTCCGGCGTCTCCCCGCGCGCGTGCCGCCACACGCGCTGGAGGTTCTTCGCGTGCATGCGCAGCTCGGCCGAGAAGGAGCTGCCGTGGCAGTCCTTGCACTTGACGTCGCGGTGGGTCGAGGCCGCCCACGCGTCGACCATCGGCCGGATCTCGTGGCAGCGGGCGCAGCCCATGCCGTCGTCGCCGCCGTAGTACCAGCTGGTGCCGGCGAGGGCCGCGACCCCGAGCACGACGAGCGTCGCGAGGATCAGCAGGAGGCGTCGCAGGGTCTTCATGGTCGCCTCCCTAGCCCTTCAGGCCCCCGCCCTTCCAGGCCTTGACCAGCAGGTCCGAGGCCCGGAAGGCGTTGGCGAAGATCGTGAGCACGGGGTTGAAGCCGCCGTTCGTGACGTGGACGCTCGCGTCGATCACGAAGACGTTCGGCACGTCGTGGATCCGGCAGGCGGCGTTCACGACCGAGGTCTTCGGGTCGTTCCCCATGCGGCAGGTGCCCGACTGGTGCTGGTGGCCGGAGAGGTGCCGGTAGGCGCGCCTCTGGTAGGTGAGGACCGCGCCCGCCTCCTTCAGCCAGACTTCCGCTCGCTCCGCCTGACGGTTGGCGGCCTCGATCGTGCGGGGGTGGTTGCCGCCCGAGAGGCGCAGGACCGGGAGGCCCCAGTAGTCCTTCACCTTCGGGTCGAGCTCCACCCGCGCGTCCCAGACAGGCACGTCCTGGGTGGGGCCCTGGATCATGATGTTCCGCCGGTAGTAGCGGCGCATGAAGTCCTTGTGCGCCCTGCCCCAGGACGGCGTGCCAGACGGGTGCGCGCCCACGAACTGATAGGGCAGGCGGATGAACTCGTTGGCGAGCATGCCGCCGCCGACGAGCCCCGGCGTGCCGTGGTTGTAGTCGCAGACCGAGATGCAGACGCCGGGGCCGATGTCGTCGTAGGTCTCCCGCTCGAAGAAGCCCACCGCGCCCGTGTAGGTGTGGCCGTTCAGGTTGCGGCCCACCCAGTCGTGGCGGTTGCCGAGCCCGCTCGGGTGGAGCCGGCTCTTCGAGAGGAGCAGCAGCCGCGCCGACTCGGTCGCTCCGCCGGAGACGACCACGAGGTCGGCCGGCTGCTCCTGCCGCCGGTCGTGCTCGTCGAAGTAGGCGACTCCCCTCGCCCGGCCGCGGTCGTCGAGCAGGACCTCCTTCACCTTGCACTCGGTCCTGAGCCGCGCGTTGCCGGTGGCGAGGGCCCGTGGGATGACGGTGTTCTGCGTGCCGTTCTTGGCGTTCGTCTCGCAGCCGAAGCCGACGCACCAGCGGATGCGCATGCAGGCCGAGCGCCCGTTGTAGGGCACGGAGTTGATGAGGAGCGGGGTGTCGAAGGGGTGCAGGCCCAGCCGCAGCGCCGCCGGCTTGAGGATCTCGTACTCGAGAGACTTCGGGGTCATGGGCGGCATGGGGAGGGGCTTCCGCCGCGGGCCCTTGAAGACGTTCGGCTCCACGTCGCCGATCACCCCGATCTCGTACTCGGCTTTCTCGTAGAAGGGCTCGAGGTCGTCGTAGGAGATCGGCCAGTCGTCGAGCGTCGAGCCTTCGATCGCCCCGTACGTGGAGCGCATGCGGAAGTCCTGGGGCATGAACCGCCACGCCTGCGCGCCGTAGCTGAACGTCCCCCCGCCCACGCAGCTCGCGTTGGGGCTGTACTCGCCCTGGTGCGGGTAGACGATCCGTTCCCGGCCTTCGAGGTCCACGAAGACGCGGGGGTTCTTGTCCTCGTCCGGCCCGTAGGCGACGCCGAGGCTCGAGTTCCTCTGGTTGACGAGGTCGTCCTTCCGCTCCTCGAAGGGCGAGTGCCAGCGGCCCTTTTCGAGGCACACCACGCTCAGGC
>JBGPQQ010000042.1:0-12185 GCA_041489115.1 Vicinamibacteria bacterium
GACTTCTCGATGGACCAGGCGCTCTCCCTCTACCTCCTGGAGACGATCCCGCTCCTCGCTCCGGAGTCGGAGACGCACGCGCTCGACCTGCTCACGCTGGTCGAGAGCATCCTCGAGAACCCGGAGCTGATCCTGCGCCGGCAGCTCGACAAGCTCAAGGACAAGGCGATCGCCGAGATGAAGGCCGAGGGGCTCGACTACGACCAGAGGATGGAGCAGCTCGAGAAGCTCGAGCACCCGAAGCCCCTGCGCGACTTCGTGTACTCGACCTTCAACGCCTTCGCCGACCGGCATCCGTGGGTGGGCGAGGAGAACATCCGGCCGAAGTCGATCGCGCGCGAGATGTTCGAGGGCTTCCGCTCGTTCTCCGACTACGTGCAGGAGTACGACCTCGAGCGCGCGGAGGGCCTGCTGCTGCGCCACCTCAACAGCGTCTACAAGGTCCTGAGCCAGACCGTGCCGGACGGCGTGAAGACCGACATCGTGCGCGAGATGGAGCTGTACCTGCGGGACATGCTGCGCGCGGTCGACTCCAGCCTGCTCGAGGAGTGGGAGAGGATGCGCGACCCGGGCTACCAGGCGGCCGGCTCCGCCGGCTTGGACCGGCGGCCTCCGCGCCCGGAGGAGGCCCCGGACGTCACGCGCGACACGAAGGCCTTCACCGCCGCGGTCCGGACGCGCGTCTTCGCGTTCCTCCGCGCGTGGTCGATCGCAGCCGACGAAGCCGCTCTCGAGATCATCGACTCACCCGGGGACGGCGATGGCCAGCCCTGGTCGGTCGAGCGCCTGCGCGCGGCGCGCGAGGCCCATCGCGTCGAGCACGCCGGGCTCCGCCTCGACCCCGAGGCGCGGAACCTCCGACACACCCACGTCCAGCCGTCCGACGACCGGACGACGTGGCGCGTGCAGCAGATGCTCGTGGACCCGGAGGGCCTCAACGACTGGGTGGCTGAGCTGGACGTGGACCTCACCGCCTCGCGCGAGGTCGGCGAGCCCGTGCTTCAGCTGCTGCGCGTAGGCAGCCTGGTCTGAGCTTCTGAGCCATGCTCCTCCTCAGCGACTGCCCTGAGCGTGTCGCGGGTCTCGCGCGCGGGGACTGGTCGGACGTACACGTCGACTCCCTGCTGCCGAGCGACCAGGTCCTGTGGCGGGCGCTGGGCACGGGTCACCGGCTCTGGCGCGGGACGGGCCACAACCCAGGGCCTCCCGGGTTCTGGTCGCGTGCCCTGATCGTCGCGGAGGCGCCTTCCTCTCAGTTCGACACGCTGGGGGAGCTGCTCGCCTGTGGCCTGATACGTCCGGGCCCGACCGCATGCGTGGCTCTGCCCGGCCGGAGCTTCCACGGCCAGCGTGGCCGGCCGTGGCTGTCCGCTCCCGGCAACCTCCACCTCTGCGCCGCGATTCCCGAGCCCGGCCTCGCCGCTCGCGAGGCGCGCTCGTTGCCGATGCTCTCGGCGGTGGCGCTCGTCGACGCCGTTCGCAGCATGACCGGCGGGGCGCTCCGGCCAGGCATCAAGTGGGTCAACGACGTCCTGGTCGAGGGGCGCAAGATCGGCGGGGTCCTCACCGCCACCCAGACACAGGGGGCCGCGTCAGCGCGGTTCTCCTGGGCATCGGCCTCAACGTGGCGACGGCGCCACCCGTGCCTCCCACGCCGTTCGTGCCGTCGGTCGGCTGCCTCGCGGAGACGGGAACGCCCGTGACGTTGGCCGACGCTACGGCCTGCGTGCTGGCGGCGTTGGGTCAGCGCATGACTGAGGTCGTCATAGGCGGCCCGGCGACCCTGCTCGACGCCTACCGCGACGCCTCGTCGGTGATCGGCCGGGAGGTGTGCGTCTTTGAGGAGTCGGAGCACGGGGAGACTCCAGCCGAGAGCCGGTCGGCACCGACCCTCCGCGGAACCGTGCGTGGCATCGCTGCCGATCCCTCGCTGATCCTCGAAGGGGTCGAGACGCCCGTGGCGAGCGGCCGTCTCGCCTTCGCGGAGAGCTGTCGCCGCTTCGGGCTCTGATCGGACAGTCCGACCGAACCAACCTCAATGTCCAAGCGGGTCGCGGCGGCCGAAGGGGGGCGCATGGTCCATTTGAACGATGGACGCGCCCCCTGGGGCGTCCTAGGGTGATGCTTGGAAGGGCCGCGGAGTCTACACGGTGGAAGGACTGAGCCTGTCGGCCGCCTGCTACGCCGCCTTCGCCGCGGTGTTCGTGGTCCTGGCGCTGCTGGCCCGCGGGCTGCACTTCGACTCCGTGTGCATGAAGGACGCGTCGGGGACCACCGACCCGAAGACGTGCTACGAGACCGCGAAGGGGCTGAAGAGGATCCTGCCGCCCGAGGTGCCGCTCTGGCAGTACACGCACGACACCGCGTCCCTGGCGGTTTCCTGCTACCTGGCAGGGATCGAGGGGGGCGTCGACGCGATCGACCTCTCGGTGCGGCCCATGGCCTCGGGCACCGTCCAGCCCGACGTGCGCTCGATGTGGCACGCCCTGCGGGGGACCGGCTTCACGCTCGACGTGGACGAGACGCGCATCCACGAGGTGGAGAGCCTGCTGCTGGAGAGCCTGAAGGACTGCGAGTTCGACCCCATCACCACCACCCCTGACGCCAGGGTCGTCAACTTCCCGATGCCCGGCGGGGCCATCGGGCCCAACGTCCAGATGATGAAGGAGGCGGGGATCCTCCAGAAGTACAGCGAGGTCCTGGCGGAGTTCCCGGTGGTCGTCCGGGCGGGCGGCGCCTGGACGAGCGTGACGCCGGGAAGCCAGCAGTACTGGCTGCAGGCCTTCGACAACGTCCTGCACGGGCGCTGGAAGAAGATCGACCCCGGCTACGGGATGGCCGTGCTGGGCTACTTCGGGCGCCCGCCCCTCGCCCCGGACCCGGAGGTGGTGCGGATCGCCGCCGAGCAGCTCGGGAAGGAGCCGTTCCACGGCGACCCCCTGGAGGCGGCGCCCGACAGCCTGAAGCTGGCGCGGGAGGCCCTCGAGCAGCGCGGCCTGCCCGTGACCGAGGAGAACGTCTTCCTGGTGGCGGCCGCCATCGTCCCGGGCAAGAGCCTCGACCTCAACGAGGGCATTCGCTTCCTGACCGGCAAGGCGAAGATCAGCCTCCCGTTCCGGAAGAAGGCCGAGGCCGCTCCCGCCGCGCGCCCCGTGGCGGCGCCCGCCCCCGCGCCGGCCGCCGGCCCCGCCGTCGCGTGGCGCGGCCCCGTGACGACCGAGTGCACCGTCGTCGAAGGCACGACGACGCGCCGCTTCCGGATCACGATCGCGCCCCCGGCGGGCGCGGAAGGCATCACGCCCGCGGCCGGTGAGCCTGCCGGCGGCGGCCCAGCTCGGGGTGTTCGTCGCGGCCATGGGAGCGAACCGACTCCTCGGGTTCGCCCCGGGCGAGGCGGCCTCGATCGGGATCATCGGGGGCGTGTTCCTGGCGCTGCTGCGGTAGCCGGCGATGGGTGAGGCGGATTCTCTCGCAGCCCTCCTCGGGTCGATCGCCGCCGAGTTCGACGTCGCGATGGGTCGGCCGGAGAAGGTGCGAGCCGAGTGCGCGCGGCTCCGCGAGCAACTGGCCCGGCCCCCGACCGCGCCGGATCTCGAGCGGCTGTGCCAGCTCGCCGGCCTCCTCCGCCAGCGCATGGGCCCCATCGCCGTGCCCCTCTTCGAGCTCCTGGAAGAGCAGGCCACCGCCAGCGACGACCCGTGGCCCCTGCTTGAAGGGTTGCTCCGGAGCCGCGACGTCCCGCTCGTTCGGAGGGCGCTCGAGGCCGCCGAGCGCCTGGCGGAGAGGGGATCCCTCGTGGTCGATCGGCGTGTCGTGCAGTTCCTGGCGGAGCAGGTCGAGGGGCCCGGCTCTCCCCTGGGCGAGCCGGAGGCTCTCGCCACGATCGCCCGGCTCCTGCGCCGGCCGGGGACGGAGCCACGAGACCCCGTGCTCGCTCTCTACCTCGAGCCGGCCGGAGACCGCATCCGCGGCCTGGCCGCCCGCTTGCTCGACCTGGACGGGCAGCCGGCGCCGTCCGCTCTCGCCGAGACCCTGCTGGGGCCGGAAGCCCACGCGTTCCTCGCTCCGTACCTCCGCTTCACGCGCGCGACGCACCGCGACCTGCTCCACCTCCTCCCCGACCCGGGAAGGCCGCCGCCGGCCCTGCCCTCGCTGCGGCAGGCAGAGGCGGCCTGCGGCGAGGCCCTGCTGCGGGAGGTGATCGCGGAGCTCGGCTGGGCCCGGGTGAACCTGGGGCTCGAGGTGCGCCCCCGCGTGGGAGTGAGCCTCGGCGGCTCGCTGCCGCTCATGGTCTCGCCCGCGGAGGCGCCGTTGCTCGAGGCCGGCGAGGAGGCCCGTCGAACGACCGAGCTGTGGGTCATCGTCGCCCACGGCGGTCTGCCGGGGGCCGGGAACGAAGCGAGGGGCTCCGACGCGGTGAGCCGGTTCCGGGCGTACAACCTGGCCCACGCGGAGGCTCTCGCCGACATCCTCGACGTCTCTCCCTTCACGCGCGAGAAAGTCGAGCGCCTGCTCGAACGGATGGATCACATCGTCGAGGACTTCGGCGCGATCTTCGCCTCCCACGCGGAGGAGTGCGCGATCCTCCCCGGTCTCTACCGCGACCTCCGGGCCAGGGTCGTCTTCGAGCTCGAGAAGGAGGGCGCTCCCGCCCAGCTCTCGGCGGAGCTGACGCGCCTCGTGCAGAGCTTCGAGGATCCGCGCACGCTCGGGGAGGTTCGGACCCTCCACGGCCTCAAGCGTTACCTGCACCAGCGGGGGCTGCGGCTGGGCTTCCGGCTGGTCGAGACCGGGGGCGGCACCAACCGCACCGTGGACCTGGTCCTGGCGTCCGGCAAGAGGGTGCTGCGCAGCGTCCGGAAGATCGCCTACGTCGACTTCGAGGCCGAGGAGGCTCTCCTCGTCCCCTACGCCGTCGCGGTGATCGCCGACGGGTTCGCACGCCAGCTCCTCCACGGCCAGGATGTCTTCCCGAGCGCCCAGATCTTCTGCTACGGGAACGAGGTCCACTACTACCTCGCGTTCCGCAACCACCCGGCCTTCCTGCGCATCGACTACGCCCCCCCGCTCCTCGGGGGCATGATCGACCTCGAGTACTACGGCGTCAGCGTCTACGAGCAGTCGGTCCACCCCAACCCCTCCCTGGAGGCCCTGCGTCTCTTTCTCCCGCGCCTCGAATTCTACGTGGAGGTCGAGGGCACCCGCGTCCACGCCCGCTATGACAAGGAGCGGGCGCTCGACCTCGGCGACATCTGCGAGAAGGCGGAGCTCCTCTCCGGCCTCGTCCCCTACCTCATGGATCTGGACTGGACCATCGGCTCCTTGAACCTCGACGCCCGGGCCAAACAGATGGTCGCCGAGGCTTGGTCCGAGTCGTTCGTGGAGTGGGGAGTCCTCCCTCTCCGCCAGCTCCTCACCCGCGACCGGCAGGGAATCCTCCTGGGTGTCGAGAGCGGCCCGGAGGGGGAGCGCGAGGTCGCGTGGTCCGGCGAGCCGCCCTACCGGGACCGCTTCCGCGTCCCGCCGCCGCCGGGCTTCCTGAAGCGGCTGCGGGCTCTGCCGGGCGAGATGGGCCTCGAGGCCGCGCCGCTCGTCGAGGCGGAGGCCGGTTCTCTCATCGGCCAGGTCCGCCTCGAGCGCCTGCTCCTGCGCCCGCTCCGCGAAGCGGTCACGCGCGGGCAGCTCGTCGCCACCGCGGACGGCCTGCGAGCGCGCCCGCCGGAGCTCTTCGAGCGGCGGCACGAGGCCGAAGTGTTCGCCGGGATGCTCGGTGTCGGCGACATCGCCCCCGCGGCGCGCCTGGCCCGCCTCGTCGCACCGCTCGAGCGGGCGCTCCGCTTCCGCACCACGGGCCGCGTCAACGGCCACGAGCTGCAGCGGGCGCGGCTGCCCCTGCGCGGGGAGAGCCTCGGCCTCTACGTGCTACGGGACGCGGGCGGGATCATCCGCCTCGCCCTGTTCGCGCGCGGGGACGTCCTGGGACGCCGGCGGGAAGACGGCTCCCTCCCCTGGGAGGCCACGTGGAGCACCGATCCCGCCGAGCTCCTGGCGCTGCTCCGCCGCAACAACTACCTCCCTCCCGGAGCGGAGACAGGCGAGGTACCGGCAGGGGAGGCCGCGGAGGTCCTCGCGTGGTTCCGCCGGCCCCGCGCCGTCGAAGGCCCCCGGCCCCTCCCGGGCGAGCGTGTCCTCCAGGGCTTCCGGGCTTCACCTGGCCGGACCGTGGGACGGGCGCTGTTCGGGACCGAGGGTCGCGTGCCCGGGGACTTCGATGCCGCCGTGCTCGTCGCCCCCTCGGTGCGTCCGGAGGACAACACGTTCCTGTACCACGCGCGGGGCATCGTCTCCACGGGCGGCGGGATCCTGAGCCACGCCGGGCTGATCGCCACCCAGTTCCGGAAGCCCGCGCTCATCGTCTCCGGCGAGTGGCAACGGGAGCCCGACGGCTCGTCCACCCTCCTCTACCGCACGCCCGAGTACCGCGAGGAGCGGCGCGAGGTAGAGGGCTGCGAGGTAGTGCTCTTCCGTGACTGGCGCGAGCGCGAGCACCGGCTCCGGGAAGGGGACCTCGTGGTGCTGGACGCCGTCCAGGGGACCCTGCGCGTGCTGGGGCAGGAGCGCGACGCGCTGGCCCTCGACGAGGAGCTCTGGCGGCTCGGCGAGGCGGGCCGGCGTCTGGCCGGTACCGCCGACGCGCCGGAGGTCCTGTCGCTGCGCGGGCACCGCGTGCGCGCGGCCCACCAGATCCGCAAGATCCTCGTCCGGCTCACGGACCCCGTGCTCGCGCGGCACGCGGCCCACGAGCTGCTGTCGGGCGAAGCGCTCTCGGGGGAGGCCGCTAGCCGCGACGACCGGGCGGAGCTTCTCTCCCTGCTTCTCCGGAATCGCGCCGTCGGGGAGGCCGCGCGCCAGTACCTCGTCGAGCTCACCAGGGAGCTGCGGGGACGCCACATCGCTCTCGCGGACGAGGCCCGCCGACGCCTCCCGACGGCGGTCTCCACCCACGAGGTCCTGGCCCGGCGGCTCGACACGCTCCGCCTCGGACGGGCCCTGGAGGAGGCCAGTTCCTCCCTGCGCGCGTGCGGCGTCGAGCCGCCCGCGTCAGAGGTCTCCGGCGTCCCCGACATCGATTGCCTAGCTCTCGACCGTCTCCGGGAGCTGCGCGCCGCGCGCCTGCGGGAGCTGGCGGCGGCGCCCGTGCACGATGCGCGGCGGCGCCACCTCCTCCGTCAGATCGAGCGGCTCGACCTCGTCCTCGGCAGCCCCGTCGAGGCCGACGTCCGGCGCGCCCGGGTGCGCCTCGCGGAGGAGGACGAGGCCGCGCGTCACGCGCTCCGCGATCGGCTCGTCGTAACGGCCGAGGAAGGGGGCTTCGAGCTACACTCCTTCATCGGCTGGAAGGCCGCGAACCTCGCCGAGGTGGCACGACTCGTGGGCGGCCGCGTCCCGCCCTGGTTCGTCGTCACGGACCGCGCGTTCGTGGAGGTGCTCGACTCGCCCCTGGCTCACGCCGGTCCCGGCGCCGAGGCTGTCCCGCCCGGAACGTCCACTCTCCGCGAGGCTGTCGCTGCCATCCTCGCGCGCGGCGACCTCGACAACGCCCGCAAGTCCGCCCTCATCCGCGGTCTCTGGGACGGGGCGCAACTCCCGGAGGAGCTGTCGCGGGAGCTAGGGGCGGCCTACCGCCGCCTCGCGGAGCCGCCGGGCGCCACCGGCGAGCCCGACGAGGTGGAGGGGCCGTTCGTCGCCATCCGCTCTTCGGCTCGCGAGGAGGACGCCGAGCGCGCGGCGCGCGCCGGCGAGTTCGAGACCTTCCTCTTCGTCCGCGGCGAGGAGCGCCTGCTCGTGCAGCTGAAGCGCGCCTGGAGCGGCCTCTGGACCGAGCGTGCCATCCACAACCGGGCGCTGCTGGGGATGGGGTCGGAGCGCGCGGGCGGCGGCGTCGTCTGCCAGCGCATCGTCTGGTCCCGCGTCTCCGGCGTGCTGCAGACCGTCAACGTCGCCGAGAGCGAGCCCTGCGAGATGGTGATCAACGTCGGCCTCGGGCTGGGTGAGGGAATCGTCTCGGGCACCGTCGCCGCCGACCACGTGGTGGTGGCGAAGGAAGGCGACCTGGAGCGGGGCCCGCTGCGCTTCCGCTACGTCACCGCAGACAAGCGCGAGCGGGTGATCTTCGACCGGCGGGCGGGCTTCGGGACGTCTCGCGCGGAGTGCCTCTATCACCAGAGGCTGCGGCCCGCCCTGGAGTACGTCGAGCTCGCCGAGCTGGTCCGGATCGCGGCCCGCCTCGAGACCGCGTACGGGTATCCCCTCGACATCGAATTCGGGATCGAGGGATCCCAGCTCTTCATCCTCCAGGCCCGTCCCGTGGCCACGTTCCTGTCGTTGCTGCAGGAGACCCTGGAGCGCCATCCCCTGGACGCGGCGGCCGCGCCGGTCGCCGCCCTCACTGCCGGAGGAGGACCGACGCCATGATCCGACGCGAAGACTCGCTCGAGTACCACGCCGCCGGGCGGCCCGGCAAGATCGAGCTGCGGGCGACCAAGCCGTGTCTGACCCCCCGGGAGATGCGGCTCGCCTACCTGCCCGGCGCCACATTCCCCGCCCGGGAGATCGCCGAGGACCCCTCGGCGGCGTTTCGCTACACGTGCCGGGGCAACCTGGTCGGCGTCGTCACCAACGGCACGGCGGTGCCGGGGCTGGGCCCCGTGGGGCCCCTCGCGGCCAAGCCGATGCAGGAGGGTGTCGCCGTCCTCTTCAAGCGCCTCGCTGACATCGACGTCTTCGACCTGGAGCTGGACGCGACCGATCCCGACTGCTTCGTGGAGACGGTCCTGCGGCTCGAGCCGACCTTCGGCGGGATCAACCTGAAGGACATCCGCGCCCCCGAGGGGCTCGCCATCTACGACCGGCTGCGCGAGCAGATGGGCATCCCCGTCTTCCACGAGAACCTCGACAGCACGGCCGTGGTGGCGGCCGCCGCCCTCCTCAACGCGCTGGAGCTGGTGGACAAGCGCATCGACGCGGTGCGGGTCGTCCTCTGCGGCGCCGGCACCGTGGGCACGGGCTGCGCCCGGCTCTTCCTGTCCCTGGGCGTGAGCCCGGAGAACCTCCTCGTCTACGACGTGAAGGGTTTGCTCCATCCCGACCGGGACGACCTTCACGACTACCAAAGGGGGTTCGCCCGGACACACCCGGAACGGCGGCTCGACGAGGGCCTGCGGGGCGCGGACGTCTTTCTCGGCGCCTCCGCCGGCGGCGTCCTGAGCCAGGAGATGGTCCGCTCGATGGCCCGCTTCCCGCTGGTGCTCGCCCTCGCGACGCCAGAGCCCGAGATCGATTACGAGGCGGCGCGGGCGAGCCGGCAGGACGTGATAGTGGCCACCAGCCTCGACCGGCACCCGAACGCGGTGCTGGACCTGCTGAGCTTTCCTTACATCTTCCGCGGCGCGCTCGACGTCCAGGCGACGCGCATCACCCCCGGGATGCTCGCGGCGGCCGCCCGGGCCCTGGCCGAACTGGCCCGGGAGGACGTCGTGGAGGAGGTCGAGCGGGCCTACGGAAAGGAGCGCTTCAGCTTCGGCCCGGAGTACCTGCTGCCCAAGCCCATCGATCCCCGGATCCTGGTGCGGGAGTCGGCCGCCGTGGCCCAGCAGGCGATCGAGGAGAAAGTCGCGCGCCGGCCCCTGGAAAACGAGGCCTACCAGGAGAGCCTCACCGTCCGCCTGGGCACCGGCCGGGAGACGCTGCGGGGGATGATCCTGAGCGCCCGGCAGCGCAAGCTGCGGGTCGTCTTCTCCGAGGGGACGAGCGAGACGATCCTGCGCGCGTGCGGCATTCTGATGGAGGAGGGGATCGCAAGCCCGATCCTGCTGGGACGGGAGAGCGAGGTCCGGGGGGCGATCGAGAGGCTCCGCCTCGGGCTGAGCGGGGTCCAGATCGTGGAGCCACTCCGCAGCCCGCGCTTCGAGGGGTACGTCGACGAGTACTTCCGGATGCGCCGCCGCCGTGGCGTCATGCGCGCCGCCGCCGCGCAGCGGCTGCGCCAGACCGACTCCTTCGCGGCCCTGATGCTCCACCTCAGCGATGCGGACATGATGATCGCCGGTGTCTCCACCCACTACGTCGAGTCGCTGCGGACGATCCTGGAGGTGATCGGTCCCGCGCCAAGCGTCCGCCGCATCTCGAGCCACTACCTGGTCCTCCTCCCGAAGGGGGTACTCTTCCTCGCCGACTGCGCGGTCAACATCGATCCCGACGCCGAGGGCCTGGCCGAGATCGCCCTCCTGACCGCCTCCACGGCGCGCGCCCTGGGCATCGAGCCCCGTGTCTCCATGCTCTCCTTCTCGAACTTCGGCAGCGTCGACCACCCCTTCACCCGCAAGGTCCGGCGCGCGACCGAGCTCGCGAAGGAGCAGGCCCCGGGCCTCATCATCGACGGCGAGATGCAGCTCGCCACCGCCCTCGACGGCCCGCTTCGGCGCGAGTACTTTCCCTTCTCCAGCCTGGAGCAGGACGCGAACGTGCTGGTCTTCCCGGACCTGCAGTCGGGGAACCTGGCCCTGCACCTTCTCCAGAACGTCGGCGGAGCCGTCCCGATCGGGCCGCTGCTGATGGGCACGCGGCTGCCGGCGCACCTGCTCCAGTACGGCGCCACAGTGGAGGAAGTCGTCAACCTGGTGACGGTGGGGGCAGTCGAGGCGGCGTCCGGCGGCTACGATGGCGCCGCACGACGAGTCATCGAAGGACAGGGAGGCACGCCATGATCGAGGAAATCACCGCACAGGCGCTCGACACCGGGACCTTCATCGCCGGGAAGGTGAAGGAGATCAAGGCCGCCGTCGGCGACGGCACGGCGATCAACGCGCTGTCGGGCGGGGTCGACTCGTCGGCCGTCACGATGCTCGGCCACCAGGCGCTGGGCGAACGCCTGCGGACCGTGTTCATCGAGAACGGCCTGATGCGGGAAGGCGAGCCGGAGCGGGTGGCCAACCTGTTTCGCCGCCTCGGCATCACGGTCGAGGTGGTCGACGCGCACGCGGAGTTCTTCGCGGCGCTGGCCGGCATCACCGACCCCGAGGCGAAGCGCGAGGCGATCACGCAGACCTTCTACCGCCACGTGTTCGGCCGCCTGGTCCGCGAGAGCGGCGCGCGGTTCCTCCTCCAGGGCACGATCCTCACCGACGTCGACGAGACGGTGGCCGGGATCAAGCGCCAGCACAACGTGTTCGAGCAGCTCGGCATCGACCCGCAGGAGGCGTTCGGCTACCGGATCCTCGAGCCGCTGATCCAGCTGCGCAAGGACGGCGTGAGGAAGCTCGGGCGGGCCCTCGGCCTGCCGGCCGAGACGTTCGAGCGCATCCCGTTCCCGGGGCCGGCCCTGTCGGCCCGGGTGATCGGCGCGGTGACGCCGGAGCGCATCGCGACGGTGCGCCGCGCCACGGCGGTGGTCGAGCGGGTGCTCGGGGGGACGGCCGCGTTCCAGTACCTGGCGATCCTCCACGAGGACCGCGTCACCGGCCTGCGCGACGGCAAGCGCGAGTTCGGCCAGCAAGTCGAGGTGCGGTGCTGGGACAGCGTCGACGCACGCGTCGCGGCGCCGACCCGGCTCCCGTTCGAAACCCTCGAGCGACTGGCCCGGGAGATCCTGCGCGACGTGCCCGGTGTCGTCAGCGTCACCTACAACATCGCGCCCAAGCCGCCCTCCACGATCGAAGCGGTGTGACGGCGGGAGCCGGCCCCCCGCGCGCGCCGGCTACCGGACGATCGGCGTCAGCTCGACCTTTCGGAAGTGGATCTCGCCGCCCTCCGACTGGAGGGCGATCCGGCCGGGGAGGACGGCGGCGCCGCGCGCCTCGTTCACCTTCTTCCCGTTCACGTGGACGAGGATCGACGGCCCGTCCACCACGATCTCGTAGACGTTCCACTCGCCCTCGGGCTTCTCGGCCGCCTCGGCCTTCGTGAAGCCCACCATGTCGCCGAGCATCGCGTGGCCCTTGCTCTCGCGCCGCCGCGCCAGGTCGCCCTCGAGGGGCAGGCCCCAGAACCCGTAGAGGTCGCCGGCGGAGCCGCTCTGCAGCTGCGCCTCGTAGGCGCGGGGAATCGGCTTCGGCTCGCCGCTCACGCGGAGGAGGACGCCGCTGTTCGGCGTCTTCCCGAGGCGAGCAGCGGCGCCCTCGGGCCAC
>JBGPQQ010000043.1:0-12152 GCA_041489115.1 Vicinamibacteria bacterium
AGACGCCGCGCTACGGTGTCCTCGCGAACGCGCTCCTCGTCCCCGCGCTCCGGGAGAGCTTCCCGCGCGGCGTCGTCAACCTCGTCACCGGCCAGGGGGCCACCGTCGTGGGGCCGATGATGGAGAGCGGGCTCGTGGACGTGCTGGCTCTCATCGGATCGGCCCGCACCGCCGGCACCCTCCTGCGGCAGCACCCGCACCCGTATCGGCTCCGCACGCTCCTCGGTATGGGGGCCAAGAACCCCGCGATCGTCCTGGCCGACGCCGATCTCGACGCCACGGCGGCCGAGATCGTCTCGGGCGCCCTCAGCTTCAACGGCCAGCGGTGCACCGCCCTCAAGCACGTGCTCGTGGAGCGCAAGGTGGCCGACGCGCTCGTCGAGCGCCTGGCCGACCACGTGGGCCGTTTGAAGGTGGGCATGCCGTGGGAGGAGAAGGTCACGGTCACGCCGCTCCCGGACCCCGAGAAGCCCGGGTACCTCGCGGGACTCGTGCGCGATGCGGCGGAACACGGCGCCCGCGTGGTGAACCGGGGCGGGGGAGAGTGGGCCGGGACTCTCTACCGGCCCGCGCTCGTCTACCCGGTGCCCGAGGAGGCCCAGCTCTTCCGGGTGGAGCCGTTCGGGCCGATCCTGCCGGTGAGCGTCGTCGACTCTCCGGAGGAGGCGCTCGCCGTGGTCGAGCGATCGGACGTCGGGCAGCAGGCCTCGATCTTCGGCCGGGACGCGGCCACGATCGGCCGGCTCGTGGACCACCTCGCCAACCTCGTCTGCCGCGTGAACCTCAACACGCAGTGCCGGCGGGGCCCAGACGTCTACCCCTTCACCGGGCGCAAGGACTCGGCGGTCGGCACGCTCTCCGTCACCGACGCGCTGCGCGTCTTCTCGATCCGCAGCATGGTGGCGCTTCCGGAGAAGGAACGGCCCCTCCTCGACGAGCTCGGCTCTCGGTCCGTCTTCCTCGCCCCCCCGCCCGGCTAGCCCTTCGCGACGACGACTCGACGGGCGGCTTCGACTACCGGCCGGGGGTCACGACGATGTTGCGGAAACGGACCTTGCCGTGATCGCCCTGCAGCATCAGCGGGCCCGGCTCGCCCTCGTACGGGTTGAGGGCCCCGCCGGTGATCCCTTCGACGGCGTCCTGGATGATCGTCTTGCCGTTCAGGACGACCGTGATCTGCCGGCCGACCATCGTGATGTCGTAGGTCTGCCACTCGCCGGCGAGCTTCGTGGCGTCCATCTTCGGGGCGATGCGGCTGTAGACGCCGCCGCAGCCGTGGGCGTCGAGGGCCATCTTCGCGTCCGGGTTGTCGAGGATCTGGACCTCGTAGCGGCCGCGGAGGTAGACGCCGCTGTTCGAGCGCGGCTCCACGTTGAACTCGATGTGGAGCTTCAGGTTCTGGAAGGTCTGCTCACTCACCAGGTCGGCGTTGTCCTTGGGCTCGACCACGGCCAGCTCACCGTTCACCACGGCCCAGCCGTTCTTCTTCTTCGCGTCGCGGAGCTTCCAGCCGTCGAGCGTCTTGCCGTCGAAGGGGGTGACTGGCGCGCCCCAGACCGGGGCCTTCTTCGACACGAGCAGGGGAGCCTTCTTGCCCTCGAAGTGGTGGACCTTGCCGTCGGGGTAGGTGACCTTGCCCTTGAGGGTGTCGCCCTCCAGCCGGACCTCGAAGGTGTCTCTCTTGCCGGGCTCCTCCTCGCGGAGGATGAGCAGCGCACCGTCCTTGACCTCGACCGACTTCGCGGGTAGGTAGCTGCCCCAGCGCCAGACGACGCCGCCTTCGAGGGCGCCGTCCTTCTTCACGAACTGGAACCCGCCGCTCACGAAGGTGTCTTCGGCGTCGGTGATCTTCACGTTCCAGCGGCCGACGTAGTCGTCGGCGGTCGGGGTCTTGGCGGGCGCCTGGGCGGCGAGCGCCCCGGACAGGATCAGGCTCACGGTCAGCATGTCGGTGCTCCTCTTCTCGAATGACTGCGGGTGGCTCCGGCGGCAACGACTGCGGGAGACGCTAGCCCCCGCCGCCCGGGCCTGTCAATCGTGCAAACGGCCCGGCACTTTCTGTCGTGTCTCCGCTGACTACTTCATCCGCGCGAGCTCGGCCTCGGCGGCGACGTGGCCGAAGGCCGGCCACTGCGGGCTCGCGACCACGCGCTCGAACGCCGCGCGCGCCTCGTCCTTCCGGCCGTTGTACAGGTGCCAGTTGCCGACGGCGTAGCCGTAGGTGTCGCGCGTCAGCGGGTCGCCGCCGGCCCGCAGCAGGTCCTCCGGCGTGTAGACGCCCTTGTAGAGGAGCAGGCGATTGAGGTACGAGCGGTCCTGCGTGACGTCGAGCCCGGCGTGGATCGGCTCGAGGAGGCGCGCGGCTTCCTCCTCCCGACCCTGTCGCCGCAGCGTCATGTAGTGCCAGTCCGTCACGGAGACGAGGCGGTCGTCGCTGCCGCGCGCCCTCTCCAGGCTGCGGCGGTAGGCCTTCTCCGCGGTCGCGAAGTCGCCCTTCAGGTAGTGGGCCAGGCCGAGGTGGTAGAAGACCGAGAACTGGAGCGTCGTCGAGGGCGGGCGCGAGGGGTCCGCGTCGGGCTCGGGCTCGTCGGGGCGGCCCGACACGAGCTCGGCGGCGCGGGAGAGGTCCGCGACCGCCTTGTCCAGCTCGCGCACCGTGATGTAGCGGTGGCCGCGGTGCCGGTAGAGCCGCGCGTCCTTCGGGTGCTTGGCGAGGGCCCGCGTGTACACGTCGATCGCCTCGCGGAACTGGCCGAGTGAGGCGTGGCGGCGCCCGAGCCAGACGGCGGTGTCGGCGCTGTCCGGGCTCTTCGAGAAGTCGGCCGTGGCTTTCGCCAGGTTCTCCTCGAGCTTAAGGCGCGTCTCCTCGGGCACCTCTGGGGCGAAGAGCGGCTGGCCGAGGAGCGACGTGGCCTCGGGCTTGCGGTCGTCCGCGACGGCGCCCGGGCGCAGGTAGCGGTCGTACCACGCGAGGTACCGCTCCCAGCGGTCCTTCCGGTAGCTGGGCGTCTCGATGGCGTGCCATTGGTCCGGGTAGACGACGAGCTCCGTCTCCACGCGGCCGACCCGGCGCAGCGCCTGGTAGAGCTGCTCCGAGTTCAGCAGGGGCACGTTCATGTCGAGGGCGCCGCACAGGAAGAGGGTCGGCGTCTCTACCTTCTCCACGTCGAAGAAAGGGGACAGCCGCAGCCAGAGGTCCCGCGCCTTCCAGGGGAGCCCCAGCTCCACCTCGTACTCGTACTGGTAGTGGTCCGTCCCGTAGCCGGCGAGGTAGTTGGCGATGCTGGCGCCGGAGACGGCCGCCTTGAAGCGCGTCGTCTTGCTGATGACGTAGTCGGTGAGGATGCCACCGTAGCTCCAGCCGCCCACACCCAGGCGGTCGGGATCGGCCACGCCCATGCCAACGACGTGATCGACTGCCGCCATGACGTCCTCGTAGTCCTTGTTCCCCCAGTCCGCCCAGATCGCGCGGCTGTAGGCGGTGCCGCGGCCCGTCGAGCCGCGCGGGTTGGCGGCGATCACGGCGTAGCCGCGCGCGGCGAGGACCTGCCACTCGAGCTCGAAAGCGGTCGAGTACTGGTCGGCGGGGCCGCCGTGGATCCGGAGGATCGTCGGCAGGCGCTTGCCGGGCGTGTACCCCGGCGGGAGGGTCAGGAAGCCGTCCACCACGGTGCCGTCGGCACTCGTGGTCTGGAAACGCTCGACGCGGCCGAGCGCGATCGTCTTCAGGACCTCGTCGTTCGCGTGGGTGAGGCGGCGCAGGCCGCTTCCGGAGACGGCCGAGATCTCCGGAGGCTGGTGGACCGACGCCTCGAGCACGACGACTGCGCCTCCGGGGGCCAAGTCGAAGGCCTGCACCTCACGCTCGCCCTCGACGACCCGCTCGACGCTCCCGCCCTCGGCCGGCACTCGGGCGAGGTGGCGGTTGCCGCGGTCCTCGAGGAGGAAGAGCACCGCCCGCCCGTCGGGCGTGAAGCGCGGGCTCGTGACGTTGCGGTCGAGCGCCGAGGTGAGCGGCCGCGGGGGTCCGCCCGCGACCGGGGCCAGCGCGACGTGGCTCGTGCCGTACCAGAAGTCCTTCGGGTCGCCGCCCGCCACGTAGGCGATCCACTGCCCGTCGGGGCTGAAGGCGGGGAAGCCGTCGGTCCCCGGGCCCGTCGCGATCGCGCGGGGCACCTGGCCCTCGCGAGCGGCCACCACGAACACGTCGGTGTTCTGCGACCGGTCCGGGTCGGGCAGGGTACGGTTGCTGACGAAGGCGATCGACTGCCCGTCGGGCGACCAGGCGGGGTCGGAGTCGTCGAAGGGGCCGGAGGTCACCTGGACGGACGTCTTCTTCTCCAGGTCGAAGACGTGGACGTGCTTGCGCACCTCCCGCAGGTAGCCCTCGTCGTCGCGCTTGAACTGGAGCCGCCGCAGGACGATCGGCTTCGCCGTCTTCTTCTTCTTCTTCTCGCCGCCTTCCTTCGCCTCGTCCTCCTCCTCCGCGTCCGGATCGACGTCGGAGACGACGAGGGCGAGCCGTTTCGAGTCGGGCGACCACGCGAGGCTCGAGACGCTGGCCTTGAAGTCGGTTAGCTTGACGGCCTCTCCGCCTCGCCGGCTCATCAGGTACACCTGAGTCTTCTTGCCGTCGCGGTCCGAGAGGAAGGCCAGCCACTCGCCGTTCGGGCTGAAGCGGGGGCTCGTCTCGGACTTCTTGCCGGACGTGAGACGCAGGGGCTCGCCGCCGTCCAGCGACACGAGGTAGAGGTCCGCGTCGGGGTCGTCCTCCTTCGCGTCCAGGGTGGTGAGCGTGTAGGCGACCTGGCCGCCGTCGGGGCTGAGGCGCGGGTCGGCGACGTCCTTCAGGGCGAAGAGGTCGTCGACCTTCAGGGGACGGCCCTCGGCCGCGAGCGCGACCGGGGAGAGGAGGAGAGCGCCGGCGACGGCGAGTCGGGAGAGAAGAGGCGTGAGCATGGGCGGGGATGCTAGCACCGCTAGCGGGCCCCCGCCCCGCTGGCCGCACGCACTCGCGCCTCGGGCGGCTCGCGGTGGAGCGCGAGCTCCGAGATCGCGGGGCAGGCCGGCGCCTTCGTGATGCGCAGCCGGACGCGCTCCGTCGTGACGTCGCCGCCGCGCCAGAGGCGGCGACTGCCGATCGCAGTCCCTTTCGCGAACTCGCGCCAAGCGCCGTCCTGCCAGGCGTCGAGCGCCCAGTCCTCGACCCGCTGCCCGAGCGGCAGGTGCTCCCGCAGGCTGACCACGTTGAAGGTCACGGGGCGCCCCAGGTCGAGGACCAGCTCCGGCGTCGTCACCGCGTCGTCGGTCGCCCAGTAGGTGTCGCGCTTCCCGTCCCGGACGTTGGCCGCGGCGAACCGGGAGTCGCTTCCTCTCACGTTGCTGGCGCTCGCCCGGGCGCCGCGCGCGAGATCGGTGCCGAACGTGGCGTCGAGCAGCTGCCGGAAGCCCCGCAGCGAGCGCTCGTCGTTCTCGTGGATCCGGCCGCGTCGGTCCGGCGGGAGGTTGAGGAGGAACGCCGCGCCGCGCCCCACCGACTCGTAGTAGAGGTCGAGGAGGTCGTGCGGGCTCTTGACCTTGTCGTCCTCGGCCGCGTGGTAGAACCAGCCGGGCCGGATCGAGACGTCGCACTCGGCGGGCAGCCAGTGCGTCCCCGGCCGGTCGCCGCGGTTCAGCCGCGCCTCGTCGGCTTCGCCGGGCGTGAAGTCGTCGCGGTCGAGCGTCGCCCACGAGGGGTCGCCCGCGATGCCCTTCTCGTTGCCGACCCACCGCACGTCGGGCCCGCCGTCGCTGAACATCATGGCGTCGGGCTGCAGGTCGCGGACGATCTGCCACGTGCCTGGCCAGTCGTAGTAGGTCCGGCGGTCGATCGTCCTCTTCTCCCGCGCACCGCCGTAGTAGCCGTCGCCCCCGTTCGCCCCGTCGAACCAGACCTCGAAGACCGGCCCGTACCCGCTCATGAGCTCCCGGAGCTGGCTGCGGTAGTAGTCGAGGTAGGCGGGCCGCCCGTAGTCGGGGTGGTTGCGGTCCCAGGGCGAGAGGTAGACGCCGAAGGCCAGCCCGTGGCGACGGCAGGCGTCGGCGATCTCGCGGACCACGTCGCCCTTCCCGCCGCGCCAGGGGCTGTTCTTCACGGAATGCTCGGTGAGCTTCGAGGGCCAGAGGCAGAAGCCGTCGTGGTGCTTGGCGGTGAGGATGAGACCCCTCATGCCCGCCGCCTTCGCCGCGCCGACGATCTGGTCCGCGTCGAAGTCGGTTGGGTTGAAGACGGCGGGGGATTCGTCCCCGTAGCCCCACTCCTTGTCGGTGAACGTGTTCACCGTGAAGTGCAGGAAGCCGTAGAGCTCCCGCTCGTGCCAGCGGAGCTGCCGGGCGCTCGGCACGGGGCCGTAGGGCAAAGGAGGCGCGGCCGCCGACGCGCCGGTGGTCGGGCCGGCGAGCACGGTCGCCAGAATGACAGCCGCGAGGGAAGCCTCGAGTCGAGCAGTGGGCATGGCCGTGCGTTTCAACGCTGGATCGCCGCGAGGTCCCGCTGGCGCGTCTCCGGCAGCGTCCACACCCACGCGGCGGTCAGCATCGCCAGCACCATGGGCACGCTGAGCCCGCCGGTGAGGCCGTAGCGGGCCACGAAGAAGCCGACGATCACGGGGGCGAAGAGCTGGACGCCGCGGGCCGAGTTGTAGGCCGTGCCCATGGAGAAGTTGCGCACGTCGGTGGGGAAGAGCTCGGCCAGCAGCGCCCCGAAGCCCGCCGTGCAGCCCGACCCCAGGCCCATCGCGAAGATCACCGCCCAGAAGCGCGCCGGCTGGGCGAGCAGCTCCTGCCAGTGGAAGGCGAGGCCGTAAATTGCCGCCGTGGTCAGCAGCGAGTAGCCGGTGAAGGCGGCGCGCCGGCCGTAGCGGTCGGCGATCACCCCGAAGGCCATCATCCCGAGGAACTGACCGAGCTGCGCGCTCGCGATCCAGAGCGCGGAGCGGCCGACCGGCTGCCCCATCTGGTTCTGCAGGAACTTCGGCAGCCACGTGTAGCAGGTCCAGTAGGTGCCGAGCTTGAAGACGCCGAGCACGAAGCCCTTCGCCAGGGTGCCCAGCAGCCCGGCCGCCGCCAGCCGCCGCAGGGCGGCGCCCGGCGAGAGGCGCGTCTCGCGCTGCCGCTTCCACAGGGGCGACTCGGGAAGGTGGCGGCGCACGACGATGGCGACGGCGGCCGAGGCGGAGGAGATCAGGAAGACGCCGCGCCAGCCGATGAGCGGAGCGCCGAGCAGCCCCACCACCGCGGCGAGGGCGACGCCCACGGGCTCGCCCGCCTGCAGGAGCGCCGAGGCCCGGCCGCGCATGCGCGACGGCGACGACTCCGCGAGGAGCGCGTGCCCGACCGCCCACTCGCCGCCCACGCCGAGGCCGGTGACGAGGCGGAAGAGCAGGAGCGTGAGCGGCCCGGTGGCGAAGGCGGTGAGGGCGGTGCCCAGCGAGTACAGGCAGATCGTCCACATCATCACCTTCTTGCGGCCGTGGATGTCCGAGAGGTAGCCGAAGAGGATGCCGCCGAGACCGGAGGCTCCGAGCGCGACGCCGAGGAGCCAGGCCTCCTGGGTGACACTGAGGCCGAGGTCGCGGCCGATCGGGATCAGCAGGAACGAGAAGAGGACGAGGTCGTAGAAGTCGAACATCCAGCCGGCGAAGGCGATGAGCCAGGTCTTGACCGGAAACCTGTCCGGCGCCGCGGTCGCGCCCGACCCCCCTGATCGCTCTTCAGCCATCGGCCCTCGCCGCGCCATTGTCCGGCCATCAGGAGGCGCCCGCAACGAGGGCCCGCAGGGATGTCATGGAGTGAGGGCCCATCCGGCCAGGGCCGGGTGGTCGGGCGGTAGGTGCGTGGCGCGGAACACGGAGTGCGGAGGGTCTCCAGCGGGATTCGGAGCGTCGCCCGAGAAGGGATTGTGATACTCCCACACGGTGTCGCTCTGCGGGGTCACCTCGAAGAAGCGTCCGGAGGGGCCGGAGCAGATGAAGGTGTTGCCGTTCGGCAGCCGATGGGCCCCCGACAGGAAGTCCGCGAAGAACGAACGCCGGTTCGAGGCCGTGTACCTCCATGTCGACCGCGCCGGTCCGAACGCTGCCCCCGGGGGGAGCGAGTAGGTGCCATCGCGGGTGAGGGGCGGGGAGATCTCGACGACCGCGGAGTAGTCCCCGCCCAGTCGACCACTCCCGTTGTCGAAGACCGTGAGGTTACCGGCGCCTGGGGAGCCGGCGGGGATCCATCTGACGTCGTGCTGTCCATGCAGCTGCTGGTCCTTCTCCGAGCCCCGACCGTAGGTTCGTGGATTCCCCCAGCGATACAGGAGGTCTCCGCCCCGGCCGGCGCGGCCCCCGGAATGGCTGGCCGCCTCCGCGGTGGTCGTGCCATGGTCGATGATCCACAGCTCGTTGAAGCGGGACACGCTGAGCGCGATCTGGTCGAGCGAGGAGTTGTACGCGATCGAGTTGGTGTGGAGGAAGTCGGCACGGAGGTCCGGGGCGGGCGCGCCGCGGAGCACGTAGCCGAGAGACCAGAGCCGCTCCAGCGCCTCGTCGGTGAGCCCCGGCGGGGCCTGGGCGCCGTTGATGTCGACGAGCTCGGGATGAGCGGCCACCTTGCCGTAGTTGGATCGCCCGGGATCCCGGTCCTGGACGAGATGGTCCCAGACGTGCCACTCCCACACGATCTCCCCGGCGCCCGGCGGGCGGGGCGCGATCTCCAGGACGCAGTCGGGCCACAGTCCCTCGTCGGTGACCAACTCCGGCCTCCGGCCCGCACGGATGGCCTCCTCAGGGGTCTTGCGCTCCCAGACGATGGCCAGGACGTTGCCGTTGGGCAGAGGGGCGACGTCGTGATGCGGCATCCTCTCGCGGGTGCCGGCGACGAAGTCCCAGACCAGCTCTCCGTTCCAGGTGAGCTCCTGGATTCGTCCCCCCTGGCCGCCGCCGCTGAAGAACGGCAGCCGCGGATCGCGCGCCGGCCGAAGCAGGTGGCCGTTGGCGAGGAGATGGACCGACGCCCCGGGCGCGAAGTCGCTGTGCCAGGTGTGGACCACCCGTCCGCTCGTGTCGATCAGGTAGATGGTGCCCGACAGGAGGGGCGAGAACAGGACGTACCCCGGAGACGCCCCGCTGCCGCGGAGGCCGGCGCGCTCCCGCGTCGGGCACAAGCCCGTGGCCACGAGAGACGCGACCACGATGCCGTAGCCGATTCGCCTCAAGGGAGCCCCCCGCTCGGCCTCAGCCGTAGGCCGCGGCCGCCTGAAGGAAGGCGGCGACGTTCTCCCACGGCACGTCGGGCTCGTCGATGTCGTACGCTGGGCACAGGACGAGGCCCGCACGACCGAGGGTCGCGATCCGCTCCTTCACCTCCTCGCGGATCTCGCCCGGCGTCGCGAAGCTGAAGGTCGTCTGGCGCCCGATCGTGCCCCAGAGCGCGAGGCGCGTGCCGAAGCGCCGGCGGATGCGCCGGGCGTCCATGTGCTCCGGCTGGACCGGGTTGATCGCGTTGACGCCGATCTCGACGAGATCAGCCAGGATCGGCTCGATGTGGCCGTCGCTGTGGTAGAGGACGCGGAGGTCCGGCTTGATCGCCCGTGCCGCGCGGATGATCTCCGCCAGGCGTGGCTGGAAGAACTCCCGCCACATCCGGGGGCTGATCATCATGCGGCCGGGCATCCCCACGTCGTCGTCGAGGGCCAGCACGTCGATGCCGGCGCGAGCCAGGGTCTCTGCGTTTCGACGGGCGAGCTCCCCGAGCCGGTCGAGCAGGAAGTGGGCCCAGCGGGGGCGCTCCACCAGGTCGGTCAGGAAGCTCTCGAGGCCGCGGAGCCGCCAGGCCGCCTCGAAGAGCTCGCCGCCCAGGTGGGGCAGGTTGCCGCCAGCCGCGAGCCCGCGGGCCTGCAGCTCCTGCACCTGGCGGGCCAGCCCCTCGGCGGCGTAGGGCGCGCTCAGATCCGGAAACGGGAAGCTTCTCAGGTCCTCGAGCGAGCGCGCTCGAGCCAGCGGATTGCCGCGATCGGGAGCCTCGGGGTGGTAGCGCCACCGCGCGTAGTTCCTGACCTGGGCGGGATGGCCGAGGCGCGTGTCTCCCGGGTACGGCATCGCGCGCCGCTCCAGCTCCTCCTCCTCCGGAGACGGCGGGAACCGGACGAAGCCGACATCGACGAGGTCGTCGCGGCGGGCGTGCGGGGGAGCGATGGCCTCGATCTCGACCCGGTAGAAGCTCAAGGCGCGGGGGACGCGGTCGGGCTCTCCGCCGTCGAGGGCGGTCAGCAACCGCTCGCGTGACGTCGGCTGAGGCCCGTGGCTAGTCTCGGACATGAGGCCCTCGCGGTCGGGGCCATTATCCGCGAGCGGGGACGCAGGGACCCATGGGCCGCGTCAGAGGCGGTGAGGGGACGCCCGTCGGGGTCCGTCGTGCGGATCCGCCGGGAGACGCCACTGTTCGGTCTTCTCGACTCGCTTTACGACCGGGTCAAGGGCGTGTGGGAGGAGCGCTTCGAGCGGAGCTACGGCTTCTGGAGGGGTCTCGTGGAGGAGGTGGGCCATGCCCAGTGGGTGTTCACGGTGCCCCAGATGCTGCGGGTTTTCTTCCTGCACCACCGGGGGCTTCTGGGCGCGCTGTCGCTGGCCGCCTACGAGACCGTGAAGGAGCTCATGGTGGCGGCGGTCGTGGAGGAGAAGGGCACAACCGGGTCAATGTGGCGGCCGGGGATGGCCAGGGTCTCGAGGCAAGCTCCGGGCCGTTGAGGCCGAAGTCCCCACCGTAGGTCGCCGCCAAGGCCGCCGGCAGTCCGAATAGTGGGAGCCCATCGCGTTCGAAGAGCCGTTCGAGCGGTCTCATTTCCTGAGCTGTCGGCCCGCCAGCTCTTCCATCGAATGGGCCAGCGTGACGTCGAGCGTTGTGACCCCACCGGCGTCGTGGGTCGCGAGATCGATGCGGACCTCGTTCCAGACGTTGAACCACTCGGGGTGATGATCCATGCCCTGGGCGACCAGCGCCGCGCCGGTCATGAACCCAAAGGCGGCGACGAAGTCGACGAACGCGTACTCGCGATGGAGCTTGCCGCTCTCGAGCTTCCAACCGGGCAGCTTCGCCAACGCGGCTGCAATCTCGGGTTCTCTCAGCTTGACGAAGCTCGGCGCGGACATCGGTTCACCCCTACGGTGATTCTAGCTCCTGGCCGCTGAGGCGCCCTGCGTCGTGCGCGCGTCCTTCACGCGGGGCGCGCCGGTGGCGTGATACGCTATGCGCTCACACACCACCCCGATGCTTGGGCCGGTTGGGAGCGGCAGTCGCTCCCTCGTGTCACCGCACGCGCGTGATCGGCGTGGAAGCAGTGCCGAGCGTGGCATTCGGCGCGGTATCGCGTCGGGATCGACGAGGTGAAACATGTCCCAGCCAGCGTGGCTCGAGAAGCTGTTCAAGACGATCGACGCGAAGGATGCCGAGGGCTTCGCGGGCTTTCTGACCGAGGACGCCATCTTCCGCTTCGGAAACGGGGCGCCGGCCCGCGGCAAGCGTGCCGTGCGCGAGGCCGTCGCCGGATTCTTCGCGAGCGTGAAGGGTCTGAAGCACACGATCCGCGAGTCGTGGACCCATCCCGACACGATCGTGATGCACGGAGAAGTGACCTACACGCGGCACGACGGGAGCCAGCTCAGCGTGCCGTTCGCGAACGTCTTCAAGGTCGAGGGGACGCTGGTGCGGGAATACTTGGTGTTCGCCGACGTCTCGCAGCTCCGGAGCTGAGCGGTCTCAGGGCGTGCCAGCGGCGCCGCCTTGCAGGGTCGCCGCCACACTCTCGCCACGCCAGGTGAACGGGTGCCACACGAGTAGCCAGGATGGGCTAGCCGAGAGTAGCTCACACACGGGATTGCGGCGCGCGCGCTTTGCAATACCCTTGCGGCGCCTCCTTTCTCACTGGACCCGGAACGCGACGGGGGTAACCCGCCTTGATCAAGCGCATCCTCGATCATCTCGGAGAGCGCGAGAAGGTCTCTCGTCCACCCCCGCACGCCCCCGCCGTTCAGCGGGTCGCCGCGAGAGCGCCCCGCCGTCGAGGGCGGTCAGCAACCGCTCGCGTGACGTCGGCTGAGGCCCGTGGCTAGTCTCGGACATGAGGCCCTCGC
>JBGPQQ010000044.1:0-12134 GCA_041489115.1 Vicinamibacteria bacterium
CGTGACGGTCACGCGCTGCGTGAGCAGGTACGCGCCGCTCACCGCCATCGCGAGCCCGACGAAGAACCAGACGACGCCGCCCTCGGTCCCGCCCGCTCCCTTCATCGAGCCACCTCCGGGGGGCCGCCGCGGTCGCCCGGCGGCGGTTCGCCGGGGATTGTAGCCTCCGCCCGCCCCGGTCAGGAGACCGTCTTCAGCCGCGACTTCGGCACGCGCTCGCGCGGGATCTTGTAGCGCTGCAGCCGCAGGTAGACGGTGCGGCGCGTGACGCCCATCAACCGGGCCACGCGGGCGATGTTCCACTCGTTGCGGTTCAGCAGCAGGAGCAGCTTCTCACGCTCCATGTCCTCGACCGGCGTGCGCTCGAGGTACGCCTCCCACGAGTCCCCGGGGCCCCCGCCGCGGCGAGGCGAGGCGGTGTCGTTGACCGACTTCGCGACGATGCGCGAGAACTTCGAGAGGCGGTCGAGATCGTGGGCGTCGCAGAAGTGCGGCTCCTGGCTGTCGACGTAGAGGAGCGCGAGGAGCGCCTCCTCCTCGAGGATGGGCGCGATCGCGAAGCTCGCCGGCCCGGGGCACTCGGCCACGGAGGCGGGAAGCCGGCGCTCGGTCGCGCGGTCGGGCACGTAGAACGTCTCGCCCCGGCGGAACGAGTCCTTCTGCGAGCCCCAGGAGACGGGCACGATGTCGAGCACCGCCTGGTCGATCCCGCGCGAGGCGAAGAGCGTCACCTCGTCGCCGTTGCAGGTGAAGACGGCGCCGGCGCGCCCGTTGAGGAGCGACATGACCACCTTGAGCGTCCGTTCCGCGAGACGCCGGGGATCGTCTGCTCCGACCACCAGCTCCGTGAACTGGTCGATCAGATCCACTCGCCGCGCCATCGCCCACCTCCTCCATCGTACTATGAATATACGCTTCTAGCTGGAGAAGTCAATAGAATCGAATATATATTTATCGACTTCTGCTTGCGAATGGTCACAGAAAGACTATAGAGTATACTTAAACTGTACCCTCCACGCTCGGGTCGCGGTCGGCGGCGCCCGCCCCGGAGGCTCCAGATTCGTACGGGAACGGGCGGCGCGGCGCGCGGACGCGACGGGGCCTGGGGAGAGCCGAGGCCGGAGTTAAGATGGGCGCCGAGGTACGGCGGCTGGCGGAGAGGGGGGGATTCGAACCCCCGGTAGAGGCTTTAATCCCCTACAACAGATTAGCAATCTGCCCTGTTCAGCCACTCCAGCACCTCTCCGCGCGAGGCATCTTCCCCTCAGGGGACCGTCTGGAGGAGGGCCCGGATCCGTAAGCCTAGCACGAATGCCGCCGGGCGGCGCCCGGCGCCGACGAACGCTGCCACGACCGGCGGCAGGGGCCGGGAGATGCTGGCCGTCCTGGCGACGGCCCTCGCCGTCCGCGCCGTGGTGGCGTGGCAGCTCCACGACCACCCGCTCCTGCAGCCCGTCGGTCAGCTCGACAGCGGTGTCTACGTCGCCCTAGCCCGACAGCTCGCCGGCGGCGACCTCCTCCTGCGCGCCGCCACCGGCGGCGAGCCCTTCTTCCTCGCCCCGCTCTACGTCTACTTCCTCGGCCTGGTGTTCGCGCTGACCGCAGGCTCGCTCGTCGCCGCGAAGGCGCTCCAGGTTCTCCTCGGCACGGCCGCGGTGGGTCTGCTCCACGCCGCGGCCCGACCCTGGCTCGGCCGGCCGGCCGCGCTCGTGGCCGCCGCGCTCCTCGCGCTGACCGGCCCGGTCGTCTTCCACGAGGCGATCCTGCTGCAGGCCGCCCTCGACCCGTTCCTGATCGCGCTCGGCCTCTTCGCCGTCTCGCGTGCGCTCCGAGCCGGCCGGCCCGTCGACTGGGCGCTCGCGGGGGCCGCGGTCGGGCTCTTCGCCCTCACCCGCCCGAACGCGCTTCTCTGGGGCCTGGGCCTCGCGCTCGCCCTGCCGGTCGCCCGGGGGCTCGCTCGCGGAGGGCGGGAGACGGCGGCCCTCGTCCTCGGCATCGCCCTCGGCGTCGCGCCCGCCACCGTGCGCAACCTCGTCGTCTCGGGCGAGCCCGTCCTCGTCTCCTCGCACGGCGGGCTCAACCTCTACGTCGGAAACCGCGCCGAGGCCGACGGCACCTACCGCCACGTGCCCGGCATCACGCCCGACATCCAGGGCCAGGCCGGCGACGCGCGGCGCGTGGCCGAGGAGGCGGCGGGAAGACGCCTCACCGCGCGCGAGGTGGACGCGCACTTCCGCGGCCTGGCGTGGGAGTGGATGCGCTCCCACTCGAAGGACGCGGCGCGGCTCTTCCTCCGCAAGCTCGCCTACGTCGTCGCCGCGCCCGAGATCAGCCTGAACTACAGCTACGCCTACTACGCCCTCGACGAGCCGACGCTGCTGCGCTGGCTCGTCGTCGGCGCGTGGCTCCTCGTGCCGCTGGGGCTTCTCGGCTTCGCCGATCGTCTCTGGTCGGGGCCACCCGCCGGCCTCGACCCGGCCGGCGGGCGATGGGGCTTCGCCCTGTGGGCGCTCGTCGTGCCCGTCTACGCGGTGTCGGTGGCCGCCTTCTTCGTCTCTGCGCGCTACCGGCTACCCCTCTTCGTGCCCCTCGCCGGCGGCGGCGGTTTCGCTCTCGTGCGCCTCGTCGAGGCGGCACGGGGGCGCGTGACGCGCCGGCTCGGCGCGTACGCCGCGGCTCTCGTCCTTCTCTTCGCCCTCGCTCTCTGGCCGCACGGGCTGGACGACGGCCGGCCGGAGGAGCGGACGGTCATGCTGCTCTGGCTCGTGGACAACGGACAGGCGCAGGAGGCCCTGCGCCGCCTGCCCGCGGTCGAGGCCGCGCACCCCGAGCCCGCGCGGCTTCTCCTGAGGCTCGGTCAAGCCCTCGACGACAACCGCGAGGCCGGGGCCGCGGCGCAGCTCCTGGAGCGCTCGCTGGCGCTGGACCCCTCGCGTGCCGAGACACGGCTGGCGCTGGGCCAGGCTCTCTTCGACGCGGGGCGACCGAGGGACGCGATCCCCCACCTGCGTGCCGCGCTCAAGGCTGGCTTCCGCCCGGACGCCGCCGGCTTCTCGCTCGTGCAAGCCCTCGCGGCGACAGGCGAGGCGGTGGAGGCGGCCGCCCGCCTCGAGCGGCTCTCGCTGCCGCCCCGCACCGACGCCGCGAGGCTCCTCGTCGTCGGCAGCACGGCACTGCAGCTGGGGCGGCCCGACCTCGCAATCCGCTTCCTCAACGCGGGGATCGCGCAGGACCCTCTAATGGCCGCGCTCCGCGAGAAGCGGGGGCTCGCCCTCGTGATGCTCGGCAGGCCCGGCGAGGCCCGGCCGGAGCTCGAGGAGGCCCGCCGCCTCGACCCGGCGAGCGCCAGCGTCTGCCTCAACCTCGCGGTGCTGGAGGCGCAGGAGGGCCGGCTCGAAGCCGCACGCACGCTCGCCCGCGAGGCCCTGCGGCTGCAGCCCGACTACCCCCAGGCCCGCGGCCTGCTCGAGGTGCTCGAGCGGGCCCGCTGAGCCCCGGCAGATTCCTCGGGCCCGGGCCGGGGAAGACGGAAGGGCCCGGCGGTCCAACGCGACCGCCGGGCCGGGTGAGGCTAGAACTCGAGCCGGGCCGCGAGGACGACCCGCCGCCCGGGCGCGTAGCCGTTCGCCGTCCCGAAGAACGAGTTGGCGATCGTGCCGGGGGCGATGAACGGTGCCACCGGCAGGCTCCTGAAGTCCGTGTACTTCACGGAGTCCGTCGAGAGCTGCTTCTGGCTGTCGAACAGGTTGAGGGCGCGCGCCTCGAGCGTCAGGCTCGCCTTCGAGGCGAGCTTGAAGCGGTAGGACGCGAGCAGGTCGAAGTTGGTCCAGGTCGGGTTCCGGTGCGAGCCCGCCGGCTCGAGGTAGTAGAGAGCCGAGCCGCCCTGCGAGTCCTGGCCGCGCGCGTTCCAGGGCGTGCCGCTCTGCACGCGCAGGAAGCCCCCGAGCATCAGGTTGTCGATCGGGGCCCAGTTGGCGAAGGCCTTGAACACGTGCGGCCGGTCCTGACGCAGGGGGCCGTAGCGGAACTCGTCCTGGACGAACGTGCCGGGGCCGTCCTGGATGAAGGAAGACGTGTTGAATACCGCCGTCTCTCCCCCGTAGTCCAGGTCGAAGTTCCCCTCGAACTTGCTCCACGTGTAGCTGACGTTGGTGCTCCAGCGGTTGGCGAAGCGCCGGTTGACCTCGAACGTGACGGCCTGGTACTTGCGCTTGGCGTCGGCCCCGCGACACACCTCGAAGAGCGTGCAGGGCAGGTTGGCCGCCGCGTAGGGGCCGGTCGAGGGTGAGACCGAGGGCACGTCCTCGATGAAGTTCTTCGTGTTGCGGTACAGGTAGAAGAGGTCGACGCCCCAGCCGCCCGCGATGGGTGTCGCGTAGCCGGCGAGCCACTCGTCGTTGTAGGTCGGCTTGAGGTCGGGGTCGATCAGCTTGCCGGTGGTCGACGCGCGCGGCAGGTCGGAGATGAGGACCCCGGTCGCCGCGTTGTAGCGGGCCTCGCGCTGGTAGATGCGCCGCGGGGCGAGCGAGCGGCCGGACGACTTCTGGTCCATGTTGTAGTAGCGGCCCCAGTTGGCGTAGACCTTGTCGCCCTTGCCGGGGCGGACGTTAAAGTTGAGCCCGAGGCGGGGCTGGACCTCGTTGCCGAAGCCGAACTTGACGAACGTGCACCGGTCGCCCTTCGTCTCGAAGACCGCGGCGCCGCCGGGCTGGCCGGTCACGGTGTTCACCGGCGTCGGGCAGCCGCCGCTGCCGGGCAGGTCCTGCGAGAAGGAGTCCTGGTTCAGCAGGACGCCGAGGTTGAGGGTGAGCCGCGAGCCGACCGTCATCGTGTCCTGGGCGAAGAGCGACCAGGTGCGGCCCTGCCCGATCTGCGAAGGCTGCTCGAAGTAGTAGCGGGCCCGGTAATACGGCACCGTCGCCGTGATGCGCGAGATCGTCCCCCAGCCGTTCGTCAGCCGGTTGAGGTCCTCCTCGCCGAACTCGTAGCCCACGCCGACCTTCAGCTGGTGACCGGTCTTCCCGAGGTCGAAGTACTGGCTGACGGCCGTCTTGATCTCGTTCCGCGTGTAGTTCTGGCGGTTCGTGTACTCGCCGCCACCCACGACGAGGTTGGCCTGGGTCGGGTCGGTATAGAGGCCCATGCGGGCGAGGTTGTTGATGTCGAACGGCTCCGGCAGGTAGCCGAGCGTGGTGACCGGGTCGCTGCTCGTCTTGTCCTTCATGTAGAGGTACTTGACGTCGAGCGTCGTGCGGCTGGTCGCGAAGAACGACCAGGACGCAGTCGCCACCTGGGCCCGGACCTTGTCCGTCGTCCCGACACTCGCCGAGGTGCTCGCCCCGAGGCCGCTCCCCTCGGTGTCGTTCGGCCGGTAGCGATAGCTCGCGGCGAGGAGGTGCTTCGGGGTCGGGGTGGACGTGATCTTCCCGTAGTACTCCTCTCCGGAGTAGACGAGGTCGGGCAGCGCCGTCCCGAACTTGTTCACGCGGTCGGCCCGCTTCGTCTTGTAGTACTGGGTCGACGCGTAGAAGAACACCTTGTCCTTCACGATCGGCCCGCCGAGGCCGATGGCCGGGCTGACGTAGTCGGTCTGCGCGACGCCGAACGCGGGGTCGTCGGGCTTGCTCATGAAGGACTTCAGCTGGTACTGGACGCGGGCCTGGCCGGCGAAGGTGTTCGTGCCCGACCGGCTCACCGCGTTCGTCACGATGCCCGCCGCGCGGCCGAACTCCGCGGTGATCGCGCCGCGCTTGACGTTGAACTCGGCAATGTCGAGCTCGTTGACCTCGGTCTCGAGGTAGCCGAAGCCGGGGTTCGTGATGTTGACGCCGTCGATCAGGTACGTGTTGTCCTGGCGGCTGCCACCCGCGGCCGGGCCGATCGAGCTGTTGTTCTGGGCGACACCCGGGATGAGCTGGAAGAGCCCGCTGTAGCTGCGGGGGAGCGGCAGGTCCTTGATCGCGTCGGCGGTGTAGTTGAAGTTCACCTCGGCGTTCTTGAGGTCCACCGCCTCGGCCTGGGCCAGGACCGTCACCTCCTCGGTCGCGGTCGGGCTGAGCGTGAGGTTGACCTGGGCGTCGACGTCGACGTAGACGCGCACTTCGATCGCGGCCTTGCCCATCCCCGCCATCCCGGCCTCGACCTTGTAGATGCCGGGCAGCAGGCGGGGGAAGAGGTAGTTGCCGGTGGCCGTGGTCACGGCCTCGCGGCCCGCGGGGAGCAGGGGCCCGGAGACCTTCACGGTGACCCCGGGCAGGACCCCACCCTGGGAGTCCTTGATCACGCCGGAGACGGACCCCGTCTCGCCGGCGTGGACGGCGGCGCCCAGAGCGAGCGCCGCCACGAGAAGAAGTGAGAGGGTGCGGAGAAAGCGCATCGGTTCGGCTCCTCCTGGTTGCCTGCGCGAGGGGCCCTGCGGGGCCCGAGGTCGCGTGGGGTGTTGGTGGGCGGGATTCTTCCCCCATGTGACGACGAAATCAAGAGGAGGAGGTGGCGGAGGGCGGGGGACTCGAACCCCCAAGGGCCGCGAGGCCCGGGAGCTTTCAAGGCTCCTGCCTTACCAGTTAGGACTAGCCCTCCGCGGTCGGCCTGCGGCCATTATGCGCCTCCCTGGCCCCCACGCGGCGCGCCGAGGTGGGGGCGGAGGCGGCGCAGGACGAGGGCCACGAGCTCGGGGTCCCCCCGCGGCCAGCGGTCATCGATGTCGAGGTCCACGAGCGGGCGGTGCACGTCCGGGAAGCGGATGCGGATCAGGGTGCGGTGCTGGTCCTCGCGCTCGTTCATCACGAAGACCCGGTCGGCCCACAGGAGCAGGTCCCGGGTGAGCGACACGGTGGCGAAGAGCGCGACCCCCGCGGAGCGGACCTCGTACCGCTCGTCGCCGCGGTAGAGGTCCTCGGCGGTCCGGCTGCGATCGACGTTCGCGGTGCAGACGAAGAGGATGCGCTCGCGGGGAGCGGGGTCGATGGCCACGAGGGCTCATTCTAATGCCGTGCCGGTGTACACTCACGCCGAGTTGAACATCGACCGCCTGCTGCGCGACGTCGAGAGCCGGCTCGCCGAGATGGGCGGCGCGGCCGGCCAGGACGAGACTCTTCGACGGGAGGTCATGGACGCGCTGCGCGAGGCGATCGC
This sequence comes from Vicinamibacteria bacterium, assembly GCA_041489115.1. GTDB lineage: Bacteria > Acidobacteriota > Vicinamibacteria > Fen-336 > Fen-336 > DATBSL01. The sequence continues at coordinate 7,135 of JBGPQQ010000044.1, forward strand.
CCGCGAGCGCCGGCGACTGGACCCCGAAACGACCGTGGAGCGGGAGCGCGAGCGGCGGCAGCTCGCCGAGGAGCTGCGCGGAGCCCTCGAGGCCGTCCACGGCTCCGTACGTCCCGAAGAGGCGCTCGACGAGGTGCTGAAGCAGCTCGGGCGCGTCGTGCACACGGACTTCGCCCTGGTGGCGGTCGCGGAGCCCGGGGGCGCCCTGCGCGTGGCGGCCGTGCACGGCGCGGAAGCACGCGGCCTCGTGGGCGCGCTCCTCGCCGACCCCCGCCTGGACGCGGCGCGGGAGGAGCGCCGGGCCGTGCGGGTGGCGGATGCCGAGGAGGCGGGGGCGCTGGCCCTCGCCGGCGCGCCGCCCCTGCGCTCGTGGACGGCTTTGCCGCTGCTTCTCGAGGGCGATGTCGTGGGCCTGCTCGTGGCCGGTCGGGGCGCGCTCGACGCCTTCACCGACGACGAGCTGCTGCGCGCCAAGGCGGTGGCCTTCTGGGCCGCCGCGGCGCTCGTCCGGGTCCACCAGCTCGAGCAGCTGCGGCGCTACGCGACCCTTCTCGAGCACGTGGTCGAGGTGGACCAGAGGGTCTTCCGCGGCGAGGGCCCGGACGCGCTCTCCCCGGCGATCCTCGACGGCGCGTGCCGCATCGGCGACTACCGTGGGGGCATGCTCGTGCTGCAGACGCCCCACGGGCCCGTCGTCGCGGCGACGTCGGGAGACGCCTTCGCGGCGGCCCTCGGCCGCCCGGCGCCCTCGGACCTGGCCTCCGTGGCCACGCGCCGTCTCCCCGCGACACGGATGCTGGACGTGGCCGAGGCGCTCGGCGTGGAACTGCCGGCCGAGCAGGTGTATCTCGTGCCGCTCGCGACCGACGACGGCTGGGTGGGCTGCCTGGCGCTCCTCGACCCGACCGGGGAGTCGCCCGAGGACCGCCTGCTCGAGGCCTACGCCTCCCGCGCGGCCGGGGCCTGGCGCCACGTCGCGCTCCACCACGGCCGCTCCTGAGACGGCATGGGCTCCCCGCCTCCGGAGGGCGTCCCCACGCCCGGGCGATCTACGGCCCTCCACCGCGCCACGCCGCTCCTCCAGGCGGGAGTCGTGGTGGCCCTCGCCCACGTCCCCGCGGCGCGGGCGACCGTGCCCGGCCTCGGCATCTTCACGGGGCCGCTTGGGGTGGCGCTCGTCGTCGCGGGGGCGCTCGCGTGTCTCGGCCGCGCCATCCACCGCCCCCGGCTCACCGCACCCCCGGCGTGGGCCCTCTTCGCCCTGGCCACGGCCCTCGCCTTCGCGGTCTCGCTCCACTATGTCCGGGCGGGGGAGCCGTCCGGGGACGAGATCGACTACCTGATGATGGCCCAGAGCGTGTGGCGCGAGGGGGACATCGACCTGCGGGACAACTTCGCGCGCGGCGATTACCTCGAGTACCTCGGGGGCTTCGACCGCATGCCCGGGGGGACCCGGCGCGCGGACGGGCGCTCCTACCCGACGCACAGTGCCGGCCTCTCCGTCCTCCTCGCCCCGGCCTACGCCCTCGGGGGGCGCCGGGCCTGCGTCCTCCTGCTCGCACTCCTCGCCGCCTGGCTCGGCCTCCTCGTGCGCGATCTCGCCCGCCGCTGCGGCGCGGACGAAGCCTCGGCGCTCGTGGCCTGGGCGGCCACGGTGGGCCCGCCCGTCCTCTCCTACACGGCCTTTCTCTACACCGAGGTGCCCGTCGCCTTTGCGATCGCCCTCGCCTTGCGCCTCCTCCTCTTCTCGCCGGGCTCCTGGGCCGCGGTGGGAGCGGCGCTCGCCCTCTCGGCGCTGCCCTGGCTCCACGTGCGGATGACGCTGGCGGCGGCGGCCCTCGGCGCCTTTGCCGTCCTGCGGCTGCGCGGCCGCGCCCGCCTCGTCTTCCTGCTCACGGCGGGTTCGATGACCGCCGCGTACGCGGGCTACCAGTACTCCGTCTTCGGCACCCTCTCTCCCTTCGCCCGCTACGGCGGGGCGATGCCGGGCCCGATGGCGCGGGCGACTCCGATACGCACCCTCGCCGGCCTCTTCGTCGACGGCGCCTACGGCCTCCTGCCGTACGCGCCCGTCTTCCTCCTCGCCCTCGCTGGCCTGCCGCTCGTCCTCGGCCGCGCCGGCCGCGAGCGATGGGCCTTCGCCCTCGCTGGCCTCGGCGTCATCCTCCCCGTCCTCGGCTGGCGCAACTGGTGGGGCTTCTCGCCCCCGGCCCGCTTCACGATCCCTCTCGTGCCGGTCCTCGCGGTTGCGATCGCGGCGCGCCTCTCGGCCGCCCCTGGCCGGGGGCTCGCCCGCTGGCGCTGGGGGCTCGTCGCGGCGGGCCTCGGGCTGGCCCTCCTCATGTTCGCGGAGCCGTGGGCGATGCGGATGGTGAACGGCCGCGACGGGCCGCCCCAGGTGCTCGAGCTCCTGGCCGGCGAGGTATCGCTTTCGCGTTACCTGCCGTTCGTCAGCTCCCGCGCGGGCTCCCTGGCCCCGCCGTGGGAGCCGCCGGCAAGCGAGGCGCGAGTGGTGGCCGTCTGGATCACGGCCCTCGGCGCGCTCCTGCTGCTCGACCGCCTCGCCCGCTCGCGCGACCGCGTGGACCGCTGGTTCCGCGGCCTCGCCCTGCCGATCCTGCTCTTCCTCGCCGTCTCGATCGCGGTCGACCGCTGGGCGCGCCCGGAGGGGCCACCCCGCACGCGACCTCCCGCGCCCGCTACCGCTTCGTGATCCGCTCCACGCCGCCCATGTAGGGGCGCAGCGCCTCGGGGACGACCACCGAACCGTCCTTCTGCTGGTAGTTCTCCAGGACGGCGATGAGCGTCCGGCCCACGGCGAGGCCGCTGCCGTTGAGCGTGTGCAGGAAGCGCGGCTTGGCCCCGGCCTCCGGCCGGTAGCGCAGGCTGGCCCGCCGCGCCTGGAAGTCGGTACAGTTCGAGCAGGAGGAGATCTCGCGGTAGGCCTGCTGCCCGGGCAGCCAGACCTCGATGTCGTAGGTCTTCGCCGCCGCGAAGCCCATGTCGCCCGTCGAGAGGACGACGACGCGGTACGGAAGGCCGAGGCGCTTCAGCACCTCCTCGGCGTCCGCCACCATCCCCTCGAGCTCGTCCATCGACGACTCGGGCGTGGTCAGCTTGACGAGCTCCACCTTGTGAAACTGGTGCTGCCGGATGAGGCCGCGCACGTCCTTGCCGTACGAGCCCGCCTCGGAACGGAAGCAGGGGGTGAAGGCGACGTACTTCTTCGGCAGCTCCGCCGCGGCGAGGATCTCGTCGCGGTGGAGACAGGTGAGCGGCACCTCGGCGGTCGGGATCAGGTAGAGGTCGCGGTCCCCCGCCGACGTCTTGAAGAGGTCGCCCTCGAACTTCGGCAGCTGGCCGGTCCCGGTGAGCGTGTCCGCGGTGACGAGATAGGGCGGGATGATCTCCCGGTAGCCTCGCGAGCCGTGCAGGTCCAGCATGAACTGGATGAGCGCCCGCTCGAGCCGCGCCCCCAGGTCCCAGTAGACGGCGAAGCGGGCGCCAGAGAGGCGAGCCGCCCTCTCGAAGTCGAGGATCCCGAGCTCGGGGCCGAGGTCCCAGTGCGCCTTCGGCGCGAAGTCGAAGGCGCGCGGCTCGCCGACCCGCCGGACCTCGATGTTGTCCGCGGCGTCCCTGCCCACCGGCACGCTCGGGTCGGGCACGTTCGGCACGACGAGCAGGAAGCGCTCGATCGCCGCCTTCACCTCCTCGAGCCGCGCGTCGCCCTGCTTGATGCGGTCGGCGACGCCCTTCATCTCGGCCTTGAGCTCCGAGGCGTCCGCCTTCGCCTTGCCGCGGCGGGCGATCTCCTCGCCGGTGACGCGCCGGCGGTGGCGGAGCGCCTCCACCTCCTGGATGAGGGCGCGGCGCTCGGTGTCGAGCGCCCAGGGGTCGACACCGGCGAGGCCGGGGAAGGCCTGCACCTCGTCGAGGCCCTGCCCGCGGCTCGCCAGCATGGCGAGGACGGCCTCGCGGTTCTCCACGACGTACTTCAGGTCCAGCATGACCGCGCAGGATAGCATGGGGGTCTCCGGCCCCCGGGGGGCGCGTGGTAGCATTTCGCCGCATGGTCACGCACCAGAAGATCCGCAAGGCGGTGTTCCCGGCCGCGGGCCTCGGGACCCGCTTCCTGCCCGCCACGAAGGCGCAGCCCAAGGAGATGCTGCCCGTCGTGGACAAGCCCATCATCCAGTACGTGATCGAGGAGGCGGTGGCCTCGGGCCTCACCTCCATCATCATCGTCACGGGGAAGGGCAAGAACGCGATCGAGGACCACTTCGACGTGTCTTACGAGCTCGAGCGGCACCTCGCCCAGCGCGGGGAGACGGACCTCCTCGAGCAGGTCCGGGCCATCTCCAGCATGATCAACGTGTCCTACGTGCGCCAGGGCGAGCAGCTCGGCCTCGGGCACGCCGTCCTCCAGGCCCGCGACCTCGTGGGCGACGAACCCTTCGCCGTGATGCTCGGCGACGACATCATCGACTCGGCCGTGCCCTGCATGCGCCAGATGCTGAACGTCTACGAGAGCTACGGCGGCCCGGTGGTCGCGGTGCAGCAGGTGCCGCGGAGCGAGATCTCCGCCTACGGCGTCATCGACGGCCTGCCCGAGGGCGACAGCGGGCGGCTCTTCCGGATCCGGGACATGGTGGAGAAGCCGAAGGCGGAGGACGCCCCGAGCGACCTCGCCATCATCGGCCGCTACATCCTCACCCCGGAGATCTTCGAGGAGCTCGAGAACACCCCCCGCGGCGCGGGGGGCGAGATCCAGCTCACCGACGGCCTGCGGCGCCTGAAGCAGCGCCGGACCCTCTACGGCTACCGGTTCGAGGGCGTGCGCCACGACGCCGGCAACAAGCTCGGCTTCCTGAAGGCGACCGTGGAGTTCGCCCTCAAGCGGGAGGACCTGGGTGGCCCCTTCCGCGACTACCTGAAGTCGCTGAACCTGTAGCCGGGATCTCAGGCTGGCCGTTCACGGGGGGTTTGGGGGGCGAAGCCCC
>JBGPQQ010000045.1:0-12107 GCA_041489115.1 Vicinamibacteria bacterium
CGGCCCCCGCCGACCTGAAGATCGCCGAGGCGCTCGACAAGGTGCCGCTCCGCATCCACTACGGCCTCTACCTCGACGAGACGGCCGAGCGCTGCCACTGGCACCTGCCGGCCTCGCACGGGCTCGAGAGCTGGGGCGACCTGCGCGCGGCCGACGGGACCGTCTCGATCGTCCAGCCGCTCATCGCGCCGCTCTACAACACCCTCTCCGAGATCGAGTTCCTTGCGGCCTTCGGGGAGGGCGAGGCGAAAGGCCACGAGGCGCTGCGCGCTCACTGGCAGGCGCAGCTGGGCGACGCCGACTTCGAGAAGCGCTGGAACCGCGCGCTCCACGACGGGGTCGTGGCCGGCACCGCCTTCGAGGCGAAGCAGGTGAAGGTGGCGCCCGGCGGGTGGGCGAAGGCGGGCCAGATGGCCCCGGCGGGCGGTCTCGAGATCGCCTTCCGCACCGACCCGAGCGTCTTCGACGGCCGCTTCGCGAACCTCGGCTGGCTGCAGGAGCTGCCCCGGCCGCTCACGAAGATCACCTGGGACAACGTGGCCCTGGTCAGCCCGAAGACGGCGGCGGCGCTCGGTGGTGTCGCGACCGAGCAGACCGCGAGGGGCCACTTCACCGAGGTCGCGGAGCTGAAGCTGGGCGGCCGCACGGTGAAGGCGCCGCTGTGGGTGCTGCCGGGGCACGCCGACGGCGCGGTGACGGTGCATCTCGGCTTCGGCCGCTCGCGCGCCGGCCAGGTCGGCACCGGCGTCGGCTTCGACGCCTATGCGCTGCGGACGAGCGACGCGCTGTGGGCGAAGGGCGGGCTCGAGGTGGTAAAGACCGGGGAGACCGCCCGGATCGCCTGCACCCAGGACCACTGGACGATGGAGGCGACCGCGCACGAGCAGGCGCAGGAGCGGCACCTCGTCCGGGCCGTGACCCTGGCCGAGCTGGCGAAGGACCCGGAGGCCGTCCAGAAGATGGCCGAGCCGCTGAAGCCCGGCCTCTCGATGTACCCCCCCCACAAGTACGAGGGCCACGCCTGGGGCATGGCGGTGGACATGAGCGCGTGCGTCGGCTGCAACGCCTGCGTGACCGCCTGCCAGTCCGAGAACAACATCCCGGTGGTGGGGAAGGACCAGGTCGGCCGCGGCCGCGAGATGCACTGGATTCGCGTCGATCGCTATTACGAGGGCCCCCCCGAGAGCCCCGCCACCTACCACCAGCCGGTCCTCTGCATGCACTGCGAGAACGCCCCCTGCGAGGTGGTCTGCCCGGTGGCGGCCACGGTGCACAGCGACGAGGGCCTGAACGACATGGTCTACAACCGCTGCGTGGGGACGCGGTACTGCTCCAACAACTGCCCCTACAAGGTGCGGCGCTTCAACTTCCTGCTGTACCAGGACTGGGACACCCCGACCTTCAAGATGATGCGCAACCCGGAGGTCACGGTGCGCTCCCGCGGCGTCATGGAGAAGTGCACGTACTGCGTGCAGCGCATCTCCCGGGCGCGGATCGACGCCAAGAACCAGGGCCGCGACATGAAGGACGGCGACGTGGTGACCGCCTGCGAGGCGGCCTGCCCGGCGCAGGCCATCGTCTTCGGCGACGTGAACGACGCCAACAGCCGGGTGGCGAAGCTGAAGGCGAGCGGGAGGAGCTACGGCCTCCTCACCGAGCTGCAGACGAAGCCGCGCACGACGTACCTGGCGGCGGTGAGGAACCCGAACCCGGAGATTGCGGCCGCGGGGGGCGAGGCGAGCCATGAGTAGCCCGGCGCGCGTCGAGCCCCCGGTCATCGGTCCCGGCCACACGTTCGCCACCGTCACCGACAAGATCTCGAGCCTCGTCCTCTCGACGAAGACGCCCGTCGGTTGGTTCGTCGGCTTCGGGATCGCGTTCTCGCTCCTGATGATGTTCCTCGCCACGGTGACCTGGCTCCTCGCGAAGGGGGTCGGGATCTTCGGCGTGAACGTCCCGGTGGGCTGGGGCTTCGACATCATCAACTTCGTCTGGTGGATCGGGATCGGCCACGCGGGCACTCTCATCTCCGCGATCCTGCTGCTGCTGCGCCAGCAATGGCGCACTTCGATCAACCGCTTCGCGGAGGCGATGACCCTCTTCGCCGTCGCCTGCGCAGGCATGTTCCCGATCCTGCACATGGGCCGGCCCTGGGTGGGCGCCTACTGGCTGATGCCGTACCCGAACACGATGGGCCTCTGGCCCAACTTCCGGAGCCCACTCATCTGGGACGTGTTCGCGGTCTCGACCTACGCCATCGTGTCGGCCCTCTTCTGGTTCGTGGGACTCATCCCCGACCTCGCCACCCTGCGCGACCGGGCGCAGAACAAGGCGGTCAAGGTCATCTACGGGATGCTGGCCATGGGCTGGCGCGGCTCGGCCCGGCACTGGGCCAACTACGAGACGGCCTACCTGATCCTGGCCGGGCTCTCGACCCCGCTCGTCGTCTCCGTCCACACCGTGGTGAGCTTCGACTTCGCGGTCGGGGTCGTCCCCGGGTGGCACTCCACCGTCTTCCCGCCCTACTTCGTGGCCGGCGCCATCTACGCCGGCTTCGCCATGGTGCTGACCCTCGCCATCCCGCTCCGCAAGGCCTACGGGCTCGAGGACTTCATCACCATGAAGCACATCGAGAACATGGCGAAGGTGATGCTCGCGACCTCCCTCGTGGTGGTCTACGGCTACCTGATGGAGGCATTCACGGCCTGGTACAGCGGGAACACCTACGAGCGCTTCATGATGTGGAACCGGATGACCGGGCCCATGTCCTGGAGCTACTGGATGCTCATCCTCTGCAACGTGGTCGTGATCAACACGCTGTGGGTCAGGCGCCTCCGCACGAACGTCCCGTACCTCTTCTTCGTCTCGCTCGTGGTCAGCGTCGGGATGTGGCTGGAGCGGTTCGTCATCATCGTCACCAGCCTCCACCGCGACTTCCTGCCCTCCTCCTGGGGCAACTACCGCGGGACGCCGTTCGACTGGTCGATGTTCATCGGCACGATCGGCCTCTTCCTGACGCTCTTCTTCCTGTTCATCCGCTTCCTGCCCACCATCTCGATCTTCGAGATGCGGACGCTCGTGCCGGGGGCGGCTCCGAAGGAGGAGCAGGCATGAGCCGGCCGGCACCCTACGGGCTCCTGGCCGAGTTCCACACGCCGACCGAGATCGTCAAGGCCGCGGAGGCGGTCCACGCGGCCGGCTACCGGAAGGTGGACGTGTACACGCCCTACCCCATGGAGGAGGTGCTCGACGCGCTCCACCTCCACCACACGCACGTGCCGAAGCTCGTCCTCGCCGGAGGGCTCTTCGGGATGGCGGCGGGGTGGGGCCTGCAGTACTGGTCCTCGGTCGTCGAGTACCCGATGAACATCGGCGGCCGTCCGTTCTACTCCTGGCCGGCGTTCATCGTGCCCACCTTCGAGACGACCGTGCTCTTCGCCGCCTTGGCCGCGGTCTTCGGGATGCTGGCCCTGAACGGCTTCCCCCAGCCCTACCACCCGGTCTTCAACGTGCCGGGCTTCGTGACCGCGAGCCGCGACCGCTTCTTCCTCTGCATCGAGTCGGGCGACGCGAGGTTCGACGCCGCCGCGACCCGCCAGTTCCTGGAGGGGCTCGGCGCGGCCGAGGTGTCGGAGGTCGAGCCGTGACCCCTCGTCGCGCCGTCCGGGCGCGCGACGAGGGTCATTTCTCCAGGGCCTTCTCGAAGGCCTTCGGGAAGGCTTCGAGGAGAACAAACCAGCTCCGCCGCGGCGCCGTGCTCGTCTTGCTCGCCGCGGCGGTGACGGCGTGCCGGCAGGACATGCACGACCAGCCCAAGTACAGGCCCTTCCGGGAGAGCGAGATCTTCGCCGACAGGCGCTCGGCGCGTCCCTTCGTCCCGGGTACGGTGGCCCGGGGGACGCTGCGCGAGGACGCGGCCTTCTACACCGGCAAGGTCGGCAACGACTTCGTGACCGAGATCCCGGTGAAGGTGACCGCGGAGCTCCTCGCGCGCGGGCAGACGCAGTTCCAGGTCTTCTGCTCGCCCTGCCACGGCCGGACCGGGCGGGGCGACGGCATGATCGTGCAGCGCGGCTTCAAGAAGCCGAGCTCGTACCACGTCGACCGCCTTCGCCAGATGCCGATCGGCTACTTCTACGACGTGATGACGAACGGGTTCGGCGCCATGTCCGACTACGCGGCGCAGGTGCCGCCCGCGGACCGCTGGGCCATCGCGGCCTACGTCCGCACGCTGCAGTACAGCCAGTACGCGCCCGCCGCGGACGTGCCGGAGGACAAGCACGCCGAGCTCGACCGGAGCCTGGCCGCGGCGCCGGCCGAGGAGCACCACCGATGAGCCTGCCCCCGAAAGCCGACGAGCACGTCCGCGGGGGCGACCCCGGGCCGTCCGTGCTCTCCCGCATCGAGAGGACGGGGCTCGCGGTGGGCGGGGTCTTCCTGCTCGCCCTCGCCGCCGGCTTCGCGATGGACCGCGGGCAGTTCTTCCGCTCGTACCTCCTCGGGTGGATCTTCTGGGTCGGCATCGCCGTCGGCTGCCTGGGCCTCGCCATGCTCAACCATCTGACCGGCGGCCTCTGGGGCCTGGTGCCCCGCCGCTTCCACGAGGCGGCGGCCCGGACGCTCCCCGTGATGGGCTTTCTCTTCATCCCCGTGGTGCTGGGGGCCTCCTCGCTCTACACCTGGGCGAAGCCCGAGGTCGTGGCCGGGGACGAGCTGCTCCAGAAGAAGGCCGCGTACCTCAACGTGCCGTTCTTCACCGCCCGCGCCGTCGTCTACTTCGTGGTTTGGGGGCTCCTCGCCTGGCTCTTGAGCTCCTGGTCGCGCCAGCAGGACGGCGGCGCCGACCCGGCCCGCGCCGGTCGGCTGCGCGGCCTCTCCGCCGTCGGTCTCGTCCTCCTCTCCCTCACCACCACCTTCGCCGCGGTGGACTGGGGGATGTCGCTCGCCCCGCAGTGGTTCTCCACCATCTACGGGGTCCTCTTCATCGTGGGCTGGACGCTGTCGGCCCTGTCTTTCACCATCGTGCTGATGTCGCGCCTCGCCGGTGAGGAGCCCTTCACGAAGGCGCTCCAGCCCGTGACCGTGCACGACCTCGGCAAGCTCCTCCTCGCCTTCACGATGCTGTGGGGCTACGTCAACTTCTCCCAGTTCCTCATCGTCTGGTCGGGCAACGTCAGCGAAGAGACGCCGTTCTACCTCCAGCGCCTGCAGGGCGGCTGGCAGGTCATGGCAATCGCCCTCCTCGTCTTCCACTTCGCGCTGCCGTTCGCGCTCCTCCTCTCGCGGCCGCTCAAGCGGAACGCGCGGGCCCTCGGGGCGGTGGCGGCGCTGATGCTGGTGATGCAGCTGGTGGATCTCTTCTGGCTGATCGGCCCCGACCTCGTCGGCCACGGGCACGAGGACGTGCCGCTGCGGGTCCACTGGATGGACCTCGCCGCCGCCCTCGGGCTCGGCGGCCTGTGGCTCGTCCTCTTTGCCCGCCAGGCGCGGACGGCCCCCGTGCTCCCGACGGGCGAGCCCGAGGTGCGCGAGCTGCTCGCGGCCCGGGCGGAGGCGCACTGAACCCATGAGCAAGCAACCGCCCGGCGGCGGCTACGAGAAGACCGACGCCCACGCCGGGGCCACCTACCGGGCCGGCCTCTACATCCTCGGGGTCATGTTCCTGACCGCGCTCGTCCTCGTCCCGATGTACCGCTTCCTCGGGCGCCGAGAGAAGGCAGAGCAGGCGCCGGCGGCGACGGTGCTGAAGGCGGACCCGAACGCCGCCCCCGCCGCCTTCCCGCGCCTCGTCACGTCGGAGCCCGCCGTCCTCGCCGACTTCCGCGCCCAGGAGAACGCGTTCCTCACGAGCTACGGCTGGGTCGAGAAGGACAAGGGCATCGCGCGCATGCCGGTCGACGAGGCCATGAAGATCGTGGCTGAGCGGGGCCTGCCGAAGTTCCCCGCGCCCGAGCCCACGCCGGCGCCGGCGGGAGGTGCCCGATGACGCGCCGGCTCCTCGCCGCCGCCTTCCTCCTCGCCCTTCCCGCGCTCGCCGTCGCCCAGATGGGGCCGGTGCCGCCGCCGCCCCTGCAGGCGACGCCCGGCGTCCTGCAGGAGATCGGGTTCGACCAGAAGCTGGGGGACACGATCCCCCTCGACCTCGCCTTCAAGGACGAGACGGGGAAGGACGTGAAGCTCGGCGACTACTTCGGGAAGAAGCCGGTCGTCCTGAGCCTCGTCTACTACAAGTGCCCGATGCTCTGCACGATCAGCCTCAACGGGCTGGCGGGAGCGCTCGAGGTGCTCTCCTTCGTCCCCGGGCAGGAGTTCGAGGTCCTGACTGTGAGCTTCGACCCGAAGGAGGGGCCGGTCCTCGCCGCGGCCAAGAAGAAGGTCTACATGACCCGCTACAAGCGGCCGGAAGCCGACAAGGGCTGGCACTTCCTGACCGGGCCTCCGGACTCGGTGGACCGGCTCACGAAGGCGGTGGGCTTCCGCTACGTGTGGGACGCGGAGACGAAGCAGTTCGCCCACCCCGCCGGCATCCTCGTGGCCACCCCCGACGGGAAGATCGCCAACTACCTCTTCGGCGTCGAGTACTCGCCGAAGGACCTGCGCCTCGCCCTCGTGGACGCCGCGGGCGGGAAGATCGGGAACGCGGTGGACCAGGTGCTCCTCTACTGCTACCAGTACGACCCCCAGACCGGCCGCTACAGCACCGCGATCCTCAACGTGGTGCGGCTCGGCGGCCTCCTGACCGTCCTGGCCCTCGGCGGTTTCATCCTGACCACGACCATGCGGCGCCGGGGGAGGGCCCGGTGAGCCCCTCCTTCCCCGTCCTGCCCGAGCGCGCCTCCTCCGTCGCCGGAGAGGTGGACGCCCTCTTCTTCTTCATCGTCGCGGTGACGATCCTCTTCACGGTCGGGATCTCGATCGCGATCGTCTTCTTCGCGATTAAGTACCGCCGGCGCTCCGACGCCGACCGGCCGGCGGATATCCACGGCTCGCTCCTGCTCGAGCTCACCTGGACCCTCATCCCGCTCGGCATCGTGGTGGTCATGTTCGTGTGGGGGGCGAAGGTGTACTTCCACATGAACCGTCCCCCCGACGACGCGATGACGGTGAGCGTCGTGGGCAAGCGCTGGATGTGGAAGCTCCAGCACCCCACCGGCCAGCGGGAGATCAACGAGCTGCACGTGCCGGTCGGCCGGGCGGTCAGGCTCGTGATCACCTCCGAGGACGCCATCCACAGCTTCTTCGTGCCCGCCTTCCGCATCAAGAAGGACGCGGTGCCCGGCCGCTACAACGTGGCCTGGTTCCGGGCCACGAAGGTCGGGACCTACCACCTGTTCTGCGCCGAGTACTGCGGCACCGAGCACTCCCGGATGACCGGCCGGGTGGTGGTGATGGAGCCCGACGCCTACCAGACCTGGCTCGCCGGCGGGCCTCCGCCGGAGTCCCCCGTGGTGGCGGGGGAGAAGCTCTTCACCGACCTCAACTGCATCACGTGCCACCGCCCGGACAACGCGGGGCGCGGCCCGGTGCTGGTGGGTATCTTCGGCCGCTCGGTGAAGCTCGCCAGCGGCGACACGGTGGTGGCCGACGAGGCCTACGTCCGCGAGTCGATCGTGAGCCCTGCCTCGAAGGTGGTGGCGGGCTACCAGCCGGTGATGCCGACGTTCCAGGGCCAGGTGACCGAGGAGCAGCTCCTCGCCCTCGTGGCCTACATCCAGTCGCTGCAGATCCCGACGGAGGGCGCGCCTGCCCCCGCCGGCGCGCCGCAACGCTAACGAGGGCGGAGCCAGGGAGACGATGAGCACCGTGGCGACTTATCCGAAGGACAGCTTCCTGAGCGGCGGCTGGGACCTCAAGTCCTGGCTGCTGACGAAGGACCACAAGCGGATCGGGATTCTCTACCTGCTCTCGATCTCCGCGATGTTCGTCCTGGGCGGCCTCTACGCGGGCCTCATCCGCTGGAACCTGCTCGTCCCGGACGGCAGCCACATGTCCGCGGACACCTACAACAAGACCTTCACCGCCCACGGCGTGATCATGGTGTTCTTCTTCCTGATCCCGTCGATCCCGGCCGTGCTCGGGAACTTCCTCATCCCTCTCATGATCGGGGCGAAGGACCTCGCCTTCCCCAAGCTCAACCTCCTGAGCTGGTACCTCTACGTGCTCGGGGCGGCGATCACGCTCTACGCGCTCCTCGCGGGCGGGCTGGACACGGGCTGGACCTTCTACACGCCCTACTCGACCGTCTTCGCGCAGAGCAACGTCGAGTTCGCCGCGATCGGGATCTTCGTCGCCGGCTTCTCCTCGATCCTCACCGGGCTCAACTTCATCGTCACCATCCACAAGATGCGGGCCCCGGGCATGACCTGGTTCCGGATGCCCCTCTTCGTGTGGGCCCACTACGCGACCGCGATCATCCAGGTCCTCGGCACCCCGGTGATCGCGATCACGATCCTGCTGGTGGCCCTCGAACGGATCTTCCACTTCGGCTTCTTCGACCCGAACCGCGGCGGCGACCCCATCCTCTTCCAGCACCTCTTCTGGTTCTACTCGCACCCCGCCGTCTACATCATGATCCTGCCCTCCATGGGCGTGATCAGCGAGCTCATCACCTGCTTCTCGCGCAAGCGCATCTTCGGCTACAGCTTCATCGCGATGTCGAGCCTGGCCATCGCCGCCATCGGCTTCCTGGTGTGGGCCCACCACATGTTCGTCTCCGGAATGGCGGTCTACTCGGCGATGGTCTTCTCCGCGCTGACCTACCTCGTGGCCATCCCCTCCGCGATCAAGACCTTCAACTGGGCGGCGACGCTCTACAAGGGGTCGATCTCGTGGGCCACGCCGATGATCTACGTCTTCTGCTTCCTCGGCCTCTTCCTGATCGGCGGGCTCACCGGGCTCTTCCTCGGCAACCTCGGCACCGACGTGCACCTCACCGACACCTACTTCGTGGTCGCCCACTTCCACTACATCATGGTGGGGGGCGCCATCATGGGCTACCTCGGGGGAATCCACTTCTGGTGGCCCAAGATCACCGGCCGCCGGTACTCCGAGGCCTGGAGCCGGCTCTCCGCCGTCCTCATCTTCGTCGGCTTCAACCTCACCTTCTTCCCCCAGTTCATGCTCGGCTACCTCGGCATGCCGCGGCGCTACCACGTGTACCCCGAGGAGTTCCAGGTCCTGAACGTGCTCTCCACGGCCGGGGCCACCGTCCTCGGCTTCGGGTACCTCTTCCCGTCCTTCTACCTCGTCTACTCGCTCTTCAAGGGCGAGCCCGCGGGCGACAACCCGTGGGGCGCCAAGGGCCTCGAGTGGACGACCACCTCGCCGCCGCCCACCGAGAACTTCCACCAGATCCCGGTCGTCACCGAGGAGCCCTACGACTACGCGAAGGCGCCGAAGGAGAAGGACGTTGTCTGAGATGACCGCCCACGCGCCTCACCCTGCCCCCGGAGGGGGACACCCTGCCCCCGCCGGGGGGCACCCTGGCTCCGCCAGGGCGAGCGAGGCCCTCCAGCACCAGTTCACGGACCTCCAGCAGCAGAAGGAGGCCACCACCCTCGGGATGTGGGTGTTCATCGCGCAGGAGGTACTCTTTTTCGGCGGCCTCTTCGCGGCCTACGCGGTCTACCGCAACATGTACCCGGCGGCCTTCTCGGCCGGCAGCCACCACCTCAGCTGGAAGATCGGATTCGCCAACACCCTCGTGCTCATCGGCTCGAGCTTCACCATGGCGATGGCCGTCCACTCGGCGGCGATCGGGAAGAAGAAGAGGATCGTGGCCTTCCTGCTCGCCACCGTGCTCCTCGGCAGCGTCTTCCTCGGGGTGAAGTACTTCGAGTACGGCGAGAAGATCCGGCCCTGCTCCGGCGACGGGCCGTACGCGGGGTGCCTGGTCCCGGGCGAGCGCTTCGACGCCTCCGCCGTCCACCTGGAGGGCGACGAGGGCCGCCACGCGCAGATCTACTTCTCGCTGTACTTCGGGATGACCGGGCTCCACGCCCTCCACATGATCATCGGCATGCCGATCATCCTGGGGATCGCCTTCATGGCGTGGAGGGGCAGGTACAGCCCCGAGTACCACTCCCCGGTGGAGCTGGTTGGGCTCTACTGGCACTTCGTCGACATCATCTGGATCTTCCTCTTTCCCCTCCTCTACCTGATCGGGGCGCACTGACCATGTCCGAGCACTTCACCCCCGAGAGCCAGCCGACACATCCGCGGGGGCTTGCCCCCGAGAGCCAGCCGACACATCCGCGGGGGCACGTCGTCTCCTGGAAGGTCTACCTCGGCATCTTCCTCGCCCTCTGCGCGCTCACCGTGGTCACGGTGGTGGTCACGGGCTACGACTTCGGCCCCTTCAACCTGGTCGTGGCGCTAGGGGTGGCGATCACGAAGGCGACCCTCGTCGTGCTCTACTTCATGCACGCGCGCTACAGCCCGAAGCTCACCGGGGTGGTGATCGCCTCGAGCCTCGCCTTCTTCGTGATCCTGGTCTTCCTGACCCTGACCGACTACGTCAGCCGCCCCTGGCCGCTCTCCTGAAGAAAGGGGGGCGCTGCGCCGCGCCCCCCTTTAACCCCCCGCTCCGCTCGCCGGAGTGAATCCGGCTCGCTCCGCAGCCCGTTGCCTGTTGCCGGGGGTGCTGCTTGTCCTGGCCGGAGAGCCAGGGCGCCGCCGCTACACCTCCTCGATGGGTCGCGGGCGGCCGAAGAAGAAGCCCTGGGCGTGAGTGAAGCCGATCCGCATACAGACGTCGGCCTCCTCGGCGGTCTCGACCCCCTCGGCCACCGTGTAGACGAGCAGGTCGCGCGCCACCGACACCAGCGAGGTGAGCAGGCGCTGGCGCGAGGCGGGGGCGGAGTCGATGCCGCGCACGAAGCTCATGTCGAACTTCAGGTAGTGTGGCGGCACCTCCGCGAGCTCGAGGAGGCGCGCCTGCCCCGCCCCGAAGTCGTCGTAGGCGATGCCCACCCCCGAGCGGCTGAGCTGGGTGCGCAGGCGGTGGACGCTCTCGAGGTCGGCGAGCGCGCCCTCGTGCACCTCGAGGATCATGCGCAGCTGGGGGGCCTTCTGCCGGGCCTCGACCACCGCGGGGACGAGGCCGGGCGTCTCGAGCTCGGCGGGGTGGATGTTCAGGAAGAGGGCGGGAAAGCGGTCCTTGAGGGCCACGAGCTCGAGGGCCTTCTCGCGGAAGAGCTGGCTGAGCTCGGCCTCCGCGCCGATGCTGGCCGCGATCCGGAAGAGGTCCAGCGGCGCCTCGGGGAGCCGCGGGTGCCGCCCGCGGCCGAGCGCCTCGTAGCCGGCGAGGGTCCCGCTCGGCAGGCTCACGATCGGCTGGAAGAACGAGATCACCCGCCGCTCGCGGAGCAGCTCCGGCAGCTCCCGCGTGCCCTCGACGAACTGCTCCGGGAGGTTCAGGTCGGAGAGCGACACCGTGGCCGGCTCGAGGTCCTGCTCGTCGGCCTCGTCGATTTCCTGCCGTCCCACCCGGAACTCGACCTGCGCGAAGTGGAGGATGTCCCCCTCGCGCAGCGGCGCCTCGCCGACGCGCTCGCTGTTCACGAAGGTGCCGTTCTTGCTCCCGAGGTCGCGGACGTACAGGGCGCCGCCATGCACGAGGAGCTCGGCGTGCTCCTTGGACACCGAGTCCGAGGCGAGGCTCAGGCCGAGGCCGGGGTTGCGCCCCACCCGGAAGGGCAGTGGGTGCAACGCGATCCGACGGAGTTGCCGCCCCCCCTCCACCAGGCTCTCCAGGTAGAAGCGGAAGGTGCGCGCCGGGGGTCCGGAAGCAGGACGGGAGGACATCCGCGCCGAGGTTATCATCCTTCGCCGGTGACCATCCTCGAGCCCGCCGCGAGCCCCGCGCGCGCCGCCGCCCTGGCGGTGCTGCTCGTCCTGCTGCCGGGAGCTTTGCCCCCGCCCGGGAGAGACGACCGCCTCGCGGCCGAGCTGCGGCAGCTCTACGGCGGGTCGATCCCGTCCGGGGAACGCTGGAGGCGTCGGTCGACCGTCAGCCTGCCGGACGGGCGCGAGGTCCCGCGGGAGCAGGCGTACCGGGACGACCCGGCGTTCGTACCCGCCGCGCGGCGCCTGCTCGAGAGCCGGGC
>JBGPQQ010000046.1:0-12099 GCA_041489115.1 Vicinamibacteria bacterium
GGGCGGTAGGCCACCTCGAGCGCCGTGACCGGCCCCTTCTCCCGCTGCAGGAGCGGGGCGCGCGCGTTCCACCACGACTCGGGGGCCCGAACGCCCTGCTCCAGGAAGCCGAGCGCCTCCTCGCCGGCGGCGGCGAGCGCCGAGGCCTCTGCGGCGAGCGGGACGGCCTCGCGCAGGAGCTCGTTCAGCTCGAGCAGCGGCCGCAGCCGCACGTCGAGCCCCTGCCACTCCTGGAGCCGCGCCCGGATCGCCTCGCGGCCGGCCTGCCGCGCCGGGTCGGCCAGCAGCGCGTCGACCTGGCGCGAGAAGGCGCGCGCCGCGTCGCTCTCCGGCCGCGCCGCGTCCACCAGACGGTTGAGGGGCGTCTGCTGCGTGTAGTCGCCGGTCCCGCCGCGCTGGTAGTTCTCGAGCGGCTCGACCACGTCGGCCAGCAGCCGCAGCTCGTGGTACTGGCGCCCGGCGAGCCGCTGCAGCATCCGCGGGTAGCCGGCGCGGTGGTCGAGGCCGATCCACTCCAGCCACCGGCTGACGGCGTCGAGCCGCGCGTACATGTCGTCCACGTCCTTGACCGCGCGCGGCGACCAGAGGCGCTCGGCGATCGCCGCCGTCCGCGGCCAGATGCGGGAGTCGATCGTCTCGTTGCTGACGAACTCGGACCACATCGTCGCCTCGCCGCCGAGGATCCGCGCGCGCTCGGCCTCGGGCAGCTGGTCGACGCCCTTGTCCCACGGGTCCGTCGCGTAGTGGCGGTCGGCCGACCACACGAGGTCGATGTAGAAGCCGTTGCTCAGCACGCCACGGAAGCCCTGCTGCGCCGCGGCCCCCAGCGACTCCTGCCCGCGCCACGAGTGGATCACGGTGTCCTTCGGCAGGTCCGGGTGCAGGATCTCGTCCCATCCCATCATCTGCTTGCCGTGGCCGGTGACGATCTTCGACAGGCGCCGGTTGAAGTAGGCCTGCAGGTCGTGGTTCGTCGCGAGGCCCTTCTGCTTCTTGAACGCCTGCACGCGCTCCGAGGCGTCCCACGCCTTGCCCTCGTTCTCGTCGCCCCCGATGTGCAGGAACGGGTCGGGGAAGAGCGCCGCCATCTCGCCGAAGAAGCCGTCGAGGAGCCGGTACAGCTCCTCCTTGGTCGGGTCCATCGTCGGATCGAAGACCCCCCACCGGCGCTCGATCCTGTAGGGGCCGGGCGCGGTGGCGAGCTCTGGGTGCGCGACGAACCAGCTCGTCGTGTGCCCCGGCATGTCGAACTCGGGGTACACGCGGATGCCGCGCTCCGCGGCGTACGCGATCACGTCCCTGACCTCGGCCTGCGTGTAGAAGAGGCCGTCCGAGCCCATGCGGTGCAGCTCCGGGTAGCGCTTGCTCTCGACGCGGAAGCCCTGGTCCTCGGTGAGGTGCCAGTGCAGCGTGTTGAGCTTCACCGCCGCCATGCCGTCGAGGGTGCGGCGGATCGTGTCGAGGGTGAGGAAGTGCCGCCCGCTGTCGAGCATGAGGCCTCGCCACGCGAAGCGCGGCCGGTCCTCGACGACGACGGCCGGGACGCGGAAGGCGGTCGCCGACCCGGGCGTGACGAGCTGCAGGAACGTCTCCATCCCGCGCAGCGCGCCCCACGGCTCGGCGGCCTGGAGCGTCGCCCCCTCGGGCGTCACGGTGAGCGTGTAGCTCTCGTCCATCCCGAGGTGCGGGAGGGGCTTCCCCGGACCGTCGCAGCGGACCTCGAGGGTCGGCTTCGCCGCCGGCGACACCGGGTCGGGCAGCACGAGGCCGGTCTGGCGTGCGAGGCGGGCCTCGAAGCGCTTCGCCGTGCGCTCGACGAGCGCCCCGCCCTTTCCCGTGACGGCGATCCGCAAGCCCGGCCCGACCGCCAGCTCCCCCGTCCCCATCTCGATCGACGACGGCCAGGGCATGAGAGCGGGCCTCGGCCCGCCTCCCGCCGTCGCCGCCGCCAGGGTCAGCACCGCCACTCCGAGAGCCATCTCCGTCCTCCCGCGGCGGAGTCTAGCCCATGCGGGCGGCGGTGTGGCCGGGGGGAAGCGATGGACCTTTGGTAGGCTGTCGGGATGATCCATCTACGCGGGCTACGAGAACCACTGGCTCGGCCTCGGGCTCACGCCCGAGGCGTTCTCTTCTGGGGCATCCTGGGAGCGCTCCTGATGCGCGGGGCCATGGGCGTGAGGCGTCGCGATAAGTCCAGCGGATGGTGAGCTTTTCGCCGGGCACTGGGAGGCGCGGTCGGCGGCGACACCGCGAGCCCGTGGATGTTCTTCGCGACCGCACTTGCCGCCTTGCGCCAGGCCCCTTCCGTGTGAGAATACGCGCCGAAGTCCTCACCCGGTCGCGCCGGTGGGTGCGGCCCGGGAGTCAAGCGAGGGAGGCCCAAACGTGAACAAGATGACCGCGGCAGTCGCCCTGATGGCCGTGTTCTCGCTGGCCATCTGTTTCATCATTCTCGGTTCGGTGTCGTCCGATCTCATGGCGGCGCTCAAGCTCGACGAAGCCCAGTTCGGCTCGCTGATCATGGCGCTCTTCCTGACGAGCTGCATCGTCCAGCTCTTCATCGGCCCCGCTGTGGACCGGTTCGGATACAAGCCCGTGGCAGTCCTGGGCTTTGTGGTCACGAGCGCGAGCATCTTCCTGCTCGCATTCGCGACCAGCTTCGGGACGGCCTTCCTCGCCTGCGTGTGCCTCGGCGTCGGGGCGATGTCGCTCAACACGGTGGGCAACACCCTGATCCCGGTCGTGCTCTTCGAGGGCAAGGACCCGGCTCGCGCCAGCAATTTCGGGAACGCGTTCTTCGGCCTCGGCTACGTGGCCGTCCCCTTCCTGTTCACCCTCTTCATGCAGAAGATGGGGATGAGCTACGCCGTTTCGCTTTCGGTATTCGGCGTCTTGACCCTCGTCTTCCTGGCCTTGAGCCTGACCGCCTCCTACCCGAACGTCACGGTCGGCTTCAGCTTCGCCAAGGCGGCCGCTCTCTTGTCCAGGCCCGCGGTCCTCGTCGCAGCGCTGGCCCTGTTCTGCTACGTCTCCCTCGAAGTCTCGATGGGATCGTGGATCCGGAAGCTGATGGAGGAGCTTCTCGGCAAGACTTACTCTCCGGCCGACGCCAGCTTCTGGGCCGGTATGGTCCTGAGCCTGTTCGGCCTGGCCATGGCGGCCGGCCGCTTCCTGACCTCCGCGGTCAAGAACCTCACGGCCATCGGAGTCCGGGTCATCACCGGGGCGGCCGTGGTGTCGCTCATCTCCATCCTGATCATGATCTGGACCCAGTCTGCGGCGCTCGCGATCCTCGCCATCGTCCTGACGGGCCTGGCATTCGCGCCGATCTTCCCGACGGTAGTGGGCGTGACGTTCGCCAAGTTCGACAGCAGCCAGTACGGGTCGATCTTCGGGATCATCTTCGCCATTGGTCTTCTGGGGGGCACGTTCGTGCCGAAGTGGATCGGCAACCTCAGCGCGACCGGGACGGTTCAGGACGGCCTCAAAGTCGCCGCCGTGATGGCCGGGCTGCTCATCCTGGTGGCGCCGGCTCTGGGCGCAGCCGGAAAGAAAGCCTCCAACTGAGGAGCCCCCGCGGGAGGCAGCAGCCCCCTCCCGCGCCCACCGCTTCGACGGCGCGGGGAGCGCCCCGGGGGGCCGTGCTACAATCCGCGCCCAGTCCGGGCCGTTTCCCCCCGGGAGGCCTCATGGAAGCGCGCCTCCAACCTCCTTTCCCGCCGTCCGCCCCCCACTCCAATCGGGATCCCTCGGCATGAACTCAGCCCTCTCGCTGTTCGCCGCAACCACGCACCTCACCGGCATCGACTGGGCGGTCATAGCCCTCTACTTCTGCATCCTGGGCGGTGTCGCCTGGTGGGTGGTCCGCCACGGCAAGGACACCGCCGCCGACTACTTCCTGGCCGGTCGCAACCTCGGCTGGTGGGTCATCGGCGCCTCGATCTTCGCCTCCAACATCGGCTCCGAGCACATCGTCGGCCTGGCCGGGTCCGGCACCACGGACGGGGTCGCCATGGCGCACTATGAGCTGCACGCCTGGTGTCTCCTCGTCCTCGCCTGGGTGTTCGTGCCCTTCTACATGCGCTCGCAGGTCTTCACCATGCCGGAGTTCCTCGAGCGCCGCTTCAGCGAGAAGTCCCGCTACGTCCTCTCGATCGTGTCCATCATCACGTTCATCGTCTCCAAGATCGCCGTGGGCATCTTCGCGGGCGGCATCGTGTTCGGGACGCTGCTCCCGGAGCTCCGGCTCGACCTGGGACCCATCCACCTCGACGCCTTCTGGATCGGCTCGATTCTCGTCATCGTCATGACCGGGCTCTACACCGCTCTCGGCGGCATGCGGGCCGTGGCGTACAACGACGCGGTGCAGGTGGTCGTCCTGATCACCGGTTCGGCCCTGCTCACCTTTTACGGCCTCCACACCCTCGGCGGCTGGGGGGAGCTGCGCCGCATCTGCGGCTCGGACATGTTCAACCTCTGGAAGCCGCTCATCCCCCCCGGGGTCGTGGGAACGTGGGCCCCCGTGATCGAGAGGGATGCCGCCGGCCAGCTGGTCCGCCAGGCCTGGTACTTCAACGGCTACTACCCGTGGCTCGGCATGCTCTTCTGCGCCCCGATCATCGGCCTCTGGTACTGGTGCACCGACCAGTACATCGTCCAGCGGGCCCTCGGCGCCCCGAACGAGACGGTGGCCCGGCGCGGCAGCATCTTCGCCTCGTTCCTCAAGCTCTTCCCCGTCTACCTCTTCCTCATCCCGGGGCTCATCTGCTACGCCCTGGCGAAGAGCGGGAAGGTCCCCGGCCTCGAGCCCTTGATCGGCCCCGACGGCAAGGCCATCGCCTCCGTGGCCCAGGGCGCCTTCCCGATGATGGTGCAGTACCTCCTGCCCGCGGGCCTGCGCGGCATCGTGGTGGCCGGCCTCCTCTCCGCCCTCATGGGTTCGCTGGCCGGCGTCTTCAACGCCTGCTCGACCCTCTTCACCGTGGACCTCTACGGCAAGTGGAAGCCCCAGGCCACGCAGGCGCAGATCGTCCGCACCGGCCGGATCGCGACCGCGACCATGGTCCTGATCGCCCTCGCCTGGATCCCGGTGATCAAGAACGCCCACGGGCTCTACAACTACCTCCAGGCCGTCCAGGGCTACCTCGCTCCGCCCATCTTCGTGGTGTTCTTCCTGGGCGTCTTCTGGAAGCGGATGAACGCGCAGGGAGCGTTCTGGGCCATGATCGTGGGCTTCTTCATGGGCATCGTCCGGATGCTCATCGACACGCCGGTCACGCTCGGCCTCGCCGGGTTCGAGCAGGGATACACCCCCGGCTCCTTCTTCTGGATCTGCAACAACATCTACTTCCAGTACTTCAGCGTGCTGATCACGATCGTCTCCGCCCTCGTGATGGTCGGGGTGAGCCTCGCGACCGCCGAGCCCGACTACGCGCGGATCGAGAGCCTCACGTTCGGGACGGCCACCGTGGAGGACAATAGGAAGACCCGCGAGGGCTGGGGCTGGCACGAAGTCGCCGCCTCGGGCTTCATCCTGTGCTGCATCCTCGCCGCGTACCTGTACTTCCGCGGCTAAAGGAGGATTTGAATGCGTTCGACCCGATTCACCCTGCTCGCCCTGTCCGCGTTCCTGCTCCTGTTCGTGCTCGCCCTCGCGCCTCTCGCGCCGGCGGCGGAGCCTGCTGCCGGATTCGTCTCGCTCTTCAACGGCAAGGACTTCACCGGCTGGAAGGTCCCGGTGGGGGACGGCGGTCACTGGAAGGTCGTGGACGGGGTCATCGACTACGACGCCGAGAGCCAGGCGGCGGACGACAAGAACCTGTGGACGGTCGGCGAGTACGGGAACTTCGTCCTGCGCCTGGAGTGGCGCATCAAGGACACTCCGTACACGAACCCGAACGTCCCGATCATCCGCTTCGACGGCACCCACAAGAAGGGGCCGGACGGGAAGGAGATCAAGCTCGGCGTCCTGGACTCCGACTCCGGCGTCTTCCTCCGCGGCTCCTCGAAGGCGCAGGTCAACATCTGGTGCTGGCCGACCGGCTCCGGCGAGGTCTACGGCTACCGCATGGACGAGAAGATGCCGGCCGCGGTCCGCGCCGGCGTCACGCCGAAGGCGAACGCCGACAAGGACATCGGCCAGTGGAACGCGTTCGAGATCACCATGAAGGGCGATCGCCTCACGGTCGTCCTCAACGGTGTCACCGTGATCGAGAACGCCCAGCTGCCGGGCGTGCCCGCGAAGGGCCCGCTCGCCCTCCAGCACCACGGGCAGAAGAAGGACGGCGTCTGGACCGGCCCGCCCTCTCTCGTCCAGTTCCGCAACATCTCGATCAAGGAGCTGAAGTAGGCGACAGGCCGCCCGAGCGCGGCTCCCACCAGCGCTCGGTGCGCTCGGCGGCGACGAAGCCGGTGGGACGCCGGACACGCAGGGCGAGACTCACCTCGCGCGAGGCCGTCGCCGGCCAGGAGCCCTCGACGACGGCCGGTGACCCGATCACCGGCAGGTCCGCGGAGCCGCCCTCGAGGAGCTTCCCGTCGTGGTCGCGAGCCTCCCACTCGAGGCGATAGCCGCGCAGCTCGTAGGACGGCAGCTCCGTCGCCGGCCGCCGCTCGACCGTCGCGCGGAAGCCGGTCGGCCGCCCGCCCTCGCCGCGCGTCCAGGCGACGCCGAGCCGCGCCGGGCTCGTCCGCTCCTTCCACGCGGCATACGAGGGCAGCCGCTGCCGGTTCTCGTCCACGAGGCCCATCTCCACCCAGTCGGTCGTGAGCCCGGGCCAGAGGTTCCGGTGCGATCTGTAGTCCTGGTAGCACCAGAAGATGGCCCCGGCGACGAAGTCGTGCTTCTGGAACTCGGCGAGCTGGCTCTCCATCACTTGCACGCGCATCCGATCGGCCCGCTGCGTGTCGGGCGCGAAGGGCCCGGCCAGGCCGAACTCCGAGATCACCACCATCTTGTCGGGGAACATCCGGCCCACGCGCTCGAGCGCGGGGGCGAGGCCCTCCGCCGGCCCGGCCCAGCTCCCGAAGTACTGGTTCATCATGACGAAGTCGGTGTGCTGGTTCGCGTTCTGCGAGGCGTCCGTGACCCAGGGGAGCCCGTCGTCGGCGTAGCTCACGTACCTTCCCGGGTCGAGCGCCTTCACGTGGTCGACCATCGCCTTCACGTAGGCGCGCCCTCCCGGCGTGCTCGTGGCGCTCTCGTTGCACACGCTCCACGCGAAGATGCTGGGGTGGTTGCCGGCCTGCTCGATCATCTCCTGCATCATCCGCTTCGCGAGGGCGAGGACCTGCGGATCCTTCATCTGCTCCTCGCTGAACTGCCACATCGGGATCTCGGGCACCAGCAGCACGCCGTTGCGGTCCGCGTAGTCGAGGACGTAGGGGTGCTGCGGGTAGTGCACCGGGCGCGTGAGGACGACGTGGAGGCTCTTCATGTCGTCCCAGTCGGCCTTCATCGTCCCGCGCGTCTCGGCGAGGCCCTCCGGGGGCGACTCCTCGTGGCGCGTGATGCCGGTGAGGCGCACGCGCTCCCCGTTCAGCCAGAGCCCGCGGTCCCGGATCTCGACCGTGCGGATGCCGAACGCCTCTGACCGCTCGTCCAGGACGGCGCCGCCGTCCCGGAGCGTCAGCTCCATCGTGTAGAGGTTTGGCCGGTCGAAGTGCCAGAGCTGCGGCTTCTCGACGCGGAAGGAGAGCCTCGGCTGGGCGCCGCCGGGGCCGACGCGAAGCGAGACGCGGCCCGTCGCCAGCTCTTCCCCGCCCGGCCCGAGGATCCGACCGGACAGGCTCACCGGTCCGCCTCCCTCCAGCCACACCTTCGTCGTGACAGTGGCCGACTCCCCCTCGACCGCCGTCCGGATCGCCTGCCGCCGGATGAGGGCCCGCTCCTGCGCCACGAGCGCGACGTCGCGGACGATGCCGCCGTAGTGCCACCAGTCGTACCAGAGCGTGCCGCTGTCCTTCAGCTTCATCGCCCAGCCCGGGATCGTGGCGAGGCCGGGGCGGTTGTCGATCTCGACCGCGACGAGGCCGCCCGCGCCGAGGGCCCGGGTCACGTCCACGAACCAGGCCGTGTGCCCGCCTTCGTGCTCGCCCGCCAGCGTGCCGTTCACGAAGACCCGGGCCTTGTAGAACGTCGCCCCGAAGTGCAGCTCCAGGCGTCGCCCGCACAGCGCCGGGGGCACGCTCACCTGCTTCCAGTACCAGGCGAGGCCCTCGTGCTCGGCGTGGCGCCCGACGCCCCACGTGTGGGGCACGTCCACCGTCTCGACCGGCGACGGAACCGCCCTCGCCCAGCCCTGCCGGGCGCCGGAGACGTCCGCGTCGACGCGGAACTGCCACGGGCCGCCCAGGTCGATCCGCGTCCCGGCCGAGGCGGGGACGGCGAGCAGGAGAACGAGGAGACAAAAGGCAAACAAGGACAGGCGAGCGCGCACGGGGCACCTCCGGGTCGGGATTCTAAGGGCAGACCAGCGCGACGCGGTCCACCTGCACCTTGAGCGCATCGAGGGTCTGCGTCCGCGACACGCTGGCGGGTGGGGGGACGCCGGCTCCTGGCCCCTGGTTCCTACGTCTCTTGACCCCACGGCGGCGGGTCGGCCAGACTCGCGCCGCCATGAGACCCTACCCCCTCGCGTCCCGCCTCCTCCCCTCGCTCCTCCTCGGCGCCCTCCTCGGCGACCCGCCGCTCGGGCCCGCGCCCGCCCTCGCCGCGGACCTGCCCGACTGGGAGAACCCGCAGGTCGTGGGCATCAACAAGCTCGACCCCCACGCCCCGGTCTACCCCTTCGCCGACGAGGCGACCGCCCGGACGCTCGACCGCTCGAAGTCGCCCTTCTACCGCCTCCTGAACGGCCGGTGGCGCTTCAAATTCTCGCCCAACCCCGAGTCGCGGCCGGTAAGCTTCTACGAGACGGGATTCGACGACGCCGCGTGGGGCACCATCCCCGTGCCCTCGAACATCGAGATGCAGGGCTACGCGCCGCCGCTCTACGTCAACATCGGCTACGCCTGGGGCTGGAACGCGCCGCCGCGCATTCCGCACGAGCTCAACTACGTCGGCTCGTACCGGCACCGCTTCGAGGTCCCGGCGTCGTGGAGCGGCCGCCGCGTGCGCATCACCTTCGAGGGCGTGTCGGCCGGATTCTACCTGTGGGTGAACGGGAAGAAGGTCGGCTACAGCGAGGACAGCCGCGGGCCGGCCGAGTTCGACGTCACCGACCTCGTGAGGCCGGGCCAGAACTTGCTGGCCGTCGAGGTCTACCGCTTCACCGACGGCTCGTACCTCGAGTGCCAGGACTTCTGGCGCATGTCGGGGATCTTCCGGAACGTGGCCCTGTGGTCCACCGCGCCCGTGCGCGTCGACGACCTGCGCGTCGTCACCGACCTCGATTCGCAGTACAAGGATGCGACGCTGAAGCTCGGGGTCACGGTCGCGAGCGCCGCGGCCGGGGAGTCGGCCTTCACCGTCGAGGCGGCGCTGCTCGACGCCGCCGGCAGGCCGGTCGTCCCGATGCCGGCGGCCAGCGGGCGCCTCACCGCCGGCCAGTCCACGACCCTGCCCCTCGAGGCCGCCGTGACGGACCCGCTCAAGTGGTCCGACGAGAAGCCCAACCTCTACACGCTGCTCGTCACCGTCAAGGACGCCGCGGGCCGGACGCACGACGTGGTGCCGACGCGCGTCGGCTTCCGGAAGGTGGAGACGAAGGACGGCAGGGTCCTCGTCAACAGCCAGCCCATCGTCATCCGCGGCGTGAACCGCCACGAGTGGGACATGGTCACGGGCCAGAACGTGAGCCACGAGTCGATGGTGCGCGACATCGAGATCATGAAGCAGCACAACTTCAACCTCGTGCGCACCTCGCACTACCCGAACGACCCCGAGTGGTACGACCTCGCGGACCGCTACGGCCTCTACCTGATCGGCGAGTCGAACATCGAGTCGCACGGGATGGGCTACGACCCCGACAAGACCCTCGGCAACAAGCCGGAGTGGGAGAAGGCCCACCTCGACCGCACCCGGCGGAACGTCGAGACCTTCAAGAACCACCCGTCGGTCATCATCTGGTCGCTCGGCAACGAGGCGGGCGACGGCGTCAACTTCGTCGCCGCCTCGCAGTGGATCCACGAGCACGAGCCCACCCGGCCGGTCCACTACGAGGGGGCCGGGCAGAAACCGCACGTGGACATCGTCAGCCACATGTACCAGCCCGCGGCGGACATGGCCCACGAGGCGGCGAACGGCGACCCGCGGCCGCTCATCCAGTGCGAGTACTCGCACGCCATGGGCAACAGCAACGGCGGCTTCGACGAGTACTGGAAGCTCTTCAAGGCCGGCACTCGGGCCCGCGGCGGCGCGATCTGGGACTGGGTGAACCAGGGCGTGCGCTCGCCGATCCCGCCGCGGGTGGTGGTCAGGGACCGCACGATGCACCGCCTGGGGGCGCTGCTCGTCGGAACGACCGAGCCGGGCCAGGGGGCCGAGGGCTACCTCAGCCTGCCCGACGCCGACCACCTGAACCTGCGCGACGCGCTCACCCTCGAGGCGGTCGTCTACCCGCGGCCGGCGCTGATGGGCGCGGCGTACCCGCAGGTGGCACGCCTGCACCCGTACGTCTCGAAGGGCGACCTCGGCTTCCAGCTGATGCAGGACGCCGACCAGCTGCAGCTGTGGCTGTCCCTCGCCGGCGAGGCCGAGGCGCTGCTCGTGCGCGCTCCCGTCCCCGCCGACTGGTACGGCCGCTGGCACCGCCTGACCGGGACCTACGACGGCAGGGTCGGCCGGCTGTTCCTCGACGGCAGGCCCGTGGCCTCCGTTGAGAAAGCCGGCCGCCTCTCGCCCGGCCACTTCCCGGTCGACGTCGGCCGCAACCCCGAGCGCGTCGACGTGCGCACGCCCGCGCGCTTCCGGGAGGCGCGCGTCTACGCGCGCGCCCTCGGCGAGGCCGAGGTGGCGGCGCCCGGGTCGCGCCCGGCCGACGGCCTCGTGCTGTGGCTCGACGTGGCCGACGCGAAGCAGGTGAAGCCGGGCGGCGACGGCTTCTTCCTGGGCTACGGCGGCGACTACGGCCCGACCACGACGCCGTCCGACGAGAACTTCTGCCAGAACGGCGTCGTCACCGCCGACCGCGTGCCGCAGCCCTCGATGGGCGAGATCCGCAAGATGCAGCAGTACGTCGACACGCACGCGGTGGACCTCGCGAAGGGCCAGGTGCGCGTCGACAACGGCTACGACTTCACGAGCCTGGCCGACATCCTCAGCGGACGGTACCAGGTGCGCGCCGACGACCAGGTCATCGCCGAGGGCGCCCTGGCCCCTCTCGACGTCGCCCCTCACGCATCGCGGACGCTGAGCGTTCCGCTGCCGGCGATCACGCCGGAGCCCGGCGTCGAGTACTGGCTCGACCTCGCGTTCGCGTTGAAGGCCGACACGCCGTGGGCCAAGGCTGGCCTCGTGCTCGCGCACGACCAGTACAGGCTGCCGTTCGAGAAGCCGGCGCCGGCGCTCGCCACGGCCGGCCTGCCGGCGCTGACCGTCACCGGCGGCGCGAAGGCGATCGAGGTGAAGGGCGGCGACTTCGCCTACGGCTTCGACCCCGCCAGCGGCCTGCTGACCTCCATCCGCGTGAAGGGCGCGGAGCTGCTGGCCGGCCCGCTGCGTCCCGACTTCTGGCGGGCGCCCAACGACAACGACCGCGGCAGCGACATGACGAAGCGGCTCGGGATCTGGCGCGACGCCCACCGCTTCCTCGATGTCCGCAGCATCCGCACCGAGACCCCCTCGCAGGGCGTCGTGCGGCTCGTCCTCCAGGCCGACCTCGCCTCGGTGAAGTCCCGCTACGACGTCACCTACACCATCTACGGCACGGGTGATCTCGTCGTGGACGTCTCCTTCGACCCCGGAGACTCGAAGCTGCCCGACCTGCCGCGCTTCGGCATGCAGGCCAAGCTCGTTCCCGGCTTCGAGCAGATCGCCTGGTACGGCCCCGGCCCGCAGGAGACGTACATCGACCGCCGCGACCTCCCGGTCGGCGTCTACAAGACGACGGTCACCGACAACTACTTCCACTACTCGCAGCCGCAGGAGACGGGCAACAA
>JBGPQQ010000047.1:0-12089 GCA_041489115.1 Vicinamibacteria bacterium
GAAGCCGAAAACCGGTTGGTGGATCGGTGGGGCGATTGCCCTGGTCCTGGTCCTGTGGTTGCTCTCGCGCCGGTCGAGCGCGGGCGGGTCTACCTTGCTCCCGAGCGGGAGACGCCCCTCCCCTTCCCGGACGCTGACTTCGATCTGGCCGCCCGCCTCGGCGAGGCCACCCGCGGACAGGCCGAAGTCAGCGCGGTTGTGGGCCGCCGATCCTCCAGGAGGCCGCTCTCACTTCCTGACGGCCAGGTGAGCCTGCGGCTGGCAGGGGCACGCATGAGGGTGCGCGCAGCTCTGGGCAAGCCGGGCACCGTCGACATCACGATCAGCTACCTCTACGACGACAGCCAGATCCTCGTCTGGGTCACCGATCGGCTGTGCAACAAGTGGCAGTTCGAGAGGGACGAGTGCGACTACCTCACGAAGTCCCTCGAGGGGCCCCGGCCCCGCAAGCTGTCCGCGAGCGGGGTCAAGCTGGGCGGCTACTCGCTCTTCGTCGCCAACGACGGCCCGCGGGACGAGCAGATAGGCTACCAGATCCTCCTGACGCCCAGCGCGAGCGGCTCCGGCCGGCTGACGATCGGTCCCCCGGCCTACTTCCCCCCGGCCGTAGCCGCCGGCGGACGCCCCCGCTAGCCCACCGGCGACGGCAGGGCGGGAGGCCGCGGGGTGGCGGCTGCCGGCTCGTCGCCGAAGAGGACCCGCGCCCGGTAGCCCCCGCCATCGGCGAAGCGCTGCACGAGCCACGTCTCGACGAAGGCCTCGACCTTCCGGCGCCCCGCCTCCCGCACGAGCGGCACGTGCTCCCGCGCGCGGCGGTCGAGGAGCGGCGTGAGCTGGGAACGCAGGCGGTCGAGCGCGACCTGCTCGTCGCGGAAGGCGCTCCCCTCCCGCACCTCGAAGCGCAGCGCCGAGACGTCCACCGCGGGCCGGTTCCACTCGACGGGCGGAACCACGACGAGCACGTCCCGCCCCTCGAGGCGGAAGCGCCACTCCTTGTCGAGATCGAGGAAGTACGTGTAGGCCACGGGGGCGCGCGCCTCGACGACCACGTCGGGCAGCGCCAGGGTTCCCCAGAGGACGGCCTCGCTGTCGCGGCGCTCGAAGAGCTCTTCCTGCCGCAGCTCCGCGAACTGCAGGCGCGTCGTGCCCGAAACCTCGGTCGCGTAGCTGCGGAAGGTCGTGGTGACGGTGCCGGTGCGGAAAGCCGCCGCCACGTCGCGCAGCTCGCGCAGGGCCTGGCGGCCGCCCTCGATCACCTCGGTCGGCAGGATCCGGACCGAGCGGAAGACGTAGAGGGCGCCACCGGCCAGGATCGCGACGATCGCCACCACGGCGGCGGCGAGGGCCCAGGGGGCGTGCGACGGCCGGCGCGGCTCGTCCATCGGCGGGAAGACTAGCACGCCGCGGCCGAGAGGCCACGGCCGGCGGGCGCCCGACCGCAGGTACCGGCAATGCGCCCGCTGGACGAAGGCGGGTCGGGCGCTCCGAAGCGAGCGCATGGTTCACCCGCGGGAGTAAGGGAGCGAGGAGACGATCCGACCCGCCCACCCGGCGGGCGCCCGACCGCTTACGGCTGATGCCGTGTGACTTGCGGTAGGCTTGTCGCCCATGGCCTACGCCTCCTGGCTGGACCGCCTCGGGCTGCACCGCCGCGAGCTGCGGGCGTGGGCTCTCTACGATGTGGCGAACTCCGCGTGGATCACCACGGTCATGACGACCGTCTTCCCGCCCTTCTTCGTCGCGCTCGCGATCGGCGCCGGCGTCGTCGATCCCGTCGCCCGGTCGCGTTTCGCCTTCGCCAGCTCGTTCTCGGTGGTCCTGGTCGGCTTCATCGGCCCGCTGCTCGGCGCGATCGCCGACTTCCGCGGGAGCAAGAAGAAGTTCCTGGGGGCTTTCGTGGCCGTGGCCGTGGCCTCGACCGCCGCCATGACCTTCATCTCCTCGGGCCACTGGGTCTTCGCGCTCGCGACCTTCGTCCTGGGGAAGGTGGCGGTCACGTCCAGCCTCGCGTTCTACAACGCGCTGCTGCCGGCGGTCGCCCGACCCGACGAGGTGGACCGCGTCTCGACCGCCGGCTTCGCGCTGGGGTACCTCGGCGGCGGCGCGCTCCTCGCGGCAAACCTCGTGATGATCGCCGCCCCGGAGCGCTTCTTCCTGCCCGACGCGGACGCTGCCGTCCGGGTGTCCTTTCTGAGCGTCGCGGTGTGGTACGCGCTCTTCTCGATCCCGCTCTTCCGTCGGGTCAAGGAGCCCCCCCCCCGCCTCGAGAAGGGCGAGTCCGGCGCCGAGGGCGTCGTGCGGGTGGCGGTGCGGCGGCTCGCCGCGACGTTCCGGGAGCTGCGCGCGCACCGGGACGCGGGCCTCCTGCTCCTCGCCTTCCTCGTCTACAACGACGCCGTCAACACCATCGTCAACATGGCGGTGATCTTCGGAGGAGAGATCGGGATACCTCTCCCCGCCATGATGATGACCCTGGTCGTGGTCCAGCTCGTGGGGGTGCCGTTCGCGTTCCTCTTCGGCCTCCTGGCCGACCGGATCGGGGCGAAGCGCGCGATCCTCATCGCCCTCGCCGTCTACGCCGCAATCTCCGTCTACGCCTTCGCCCTCCGGACGGCGACGCAGTTCCTCGTCCTGGGCGTCCTCGTGGGCACGGTCCAGGGCGGGGCCCAGGCCCTCGCCCGCTCGCTCTTCGCGACGCTCGTGCCGAGGCACAAGGCGGGGGAGATGTTCGGCTTCTTCGGGGTCTTCGACCGGTTCGGGGGCGCCATCGGGTCGTTCGTGTTCGGGGTGATGCTGGCCGCGACCGGGTCGAGCCGGCCCGCCATCCTGACCCTGATCGTCTTCTTCGCCCTCGGCGCCCTCCTGCTCTCACGCGTCGACGTCGAGCGCGGGCGGCGGCTGGCGCGCGAGGCCGAGGCCGCCGCGCACGACGCCGGTGTGCACTGACCCGTCACGCGGGCGCCCCGGGCCCGGGTGGTAGAATGACCCCCGCGCGTGCCGTCCGCGGGCGCGCGCCCGAGACATGCACCGATCGACCACCGCCCCTCCCCTCGCCCTCGGTTTGGCCGTGGCCCTCCTGTTCCCGGGCTGCTCCGTCCGCTCGATGGCCGTCAACAAGATCGGGGACGCCCTCGCCGAGACGGGGTCGAACTTCGCCTCGGACGAGGACCCGGAGCTCGTCGGCGATGCCGTCCCCTTCGGCCTCAAGACCATGGAGGGCCTGCTCGAGTCGGCCCCAAGACACCGGGGCCTGCTGCTCGGGGCGTCGAGCGGCTTCGTGCAGTACGCCTACGGCTGGGTGCAGATGGAAGGCGACATGGTGGAGGGGAAGGACCTCGCCCGAGCCACGGAGCTGCGCGAGAGAGCCCGCAAGCTCTACCTCCGCGCGCGCGACTACGGCCTGCGCGGCCTCGAGGTGGACTTCCCGGGTCTGCGCGACGCGCTCGCCCGCGACCCGAAGGTTTCGCTCGCCCGCACGAAGCAGGAGCACGTCCCGCTCCTTTACTGGACGGCCATGGGCTGGGCGGGGGCGATGTCGCTCAAGGTGAACGACTCGGACGTGAGCGCCGACCAGCCGATCGTGGAGGCCCTCGCCCGCCGGGCGCTCGAGCTCGACGAGGGCTGGGGCCTCGGCTCGATCCACGAGTTCTTCGTCAGCTGGGAGTCGGGCCGCTCCTCCATCGGGGGCAGCTTCGAGAGGGCGCGCGAGCACTTCGACAAGGCGCTCTTCTTCTCGAAGGGCCGCCGGGCCCTGCCGTACCTGACGTACGCCGAGAGCGAGAGCGTCGCGAAGCAGGACAAGGCGCAGTTCCGCGAGCTGCTGGAGAAGTCCCTGGCCATCGACGTGAGCCGGCCCGACGACCAGCGCCTCGCCAACCTCCTCGCCCAGAAGCGCGCCCGCTGGCAGCTCGGGCGCCTGGACGAGCTCTTCATCGAGTAGCCGGACGATCCAGAGAGGACCCATGACCGACCCGCGCCGTGCCCGCCGCCTGCGCCTCCTCCTGGCCGCCCTCGTCGCGGTGGCCGCCGTCGCCGCCGCGTGGCCGACGCCTCCCGCCGAGGCGCAGGCCCCGATCCTCGTCCGCATGGCCACGCTGGTGCCCGACGGCTCGTCCTGGCACCTGATCCTCAAGGAGACGGCCGACAAGTGGAAGCAGGTGTCCGGCGGCCGCGTGACCGTCCGCCTCTTCCCCGGCGGCGTGGCTGGCGACGACCCCGACGTCGTCCGCAAGATGCGCCTCGGCACGCTGAACGCGGGAGTCCTCACCTCGGTGGGCGTCGCCGAGATCGAGAAGTCGGTCTACGCCATGGGCATCCCGCTCATGTACGACTCCTACGAGGAAGTCTACTGGGTCCACGAGAAGATGCGGCCCAAGCTCGAGGCCAGCCTCGAGGCCAAGGGCTTCGTCGTCCTCAACTGGGCCGACGGAGGCTGGGTGCACTTCTTCACGCAGAAGCCGGTGGCGGTCCCCGACGACCTCCGCAAGCTCAAGCTCTTCACCTGGGCGGGCGACGCGGAGGCGGTGGAGGTGTGGCGCTCGGCCGGCTTCAACCCCGTGCCGCTGCCTTCCACCGAGATCGCGACCGCGCTGCAGACGGGCCTCGTCGAGGCGCTGGGTGCGCCCCCGCAGATCGCCGTGATCTCGCAGTTCTTCACCCACGCGAAGAACATGACCGACCTGCGCTGGCAGCTGCTCCAGGGCGCGACCATCATCACGAAGGCCGCCTGGGAGAAGATCCCCGCCGACGTCAGGCCGGAGCTGCTCAAGGTGTCCCAGGAGGCCGGCGCGCGCCTCCGGAAGGAGATCCGCGAGGCCGAGGTGAAGGACGTGGAGGCCATGAAGAAGCGCGGCCTCACCGTGGTGCCCGTGTCCGCCGCTCAAAGGGCCCAGTGGCAGAAGCTCACCGAGAGCCTCTACCCGCGCATCCGGGGCAAGGTGGTCCCGGCCGAGGCCTTCGACGAGGCGATGCGCTACCGCGACGAGTACCGGAAGCAGCGGGGCGCGGCGGCCGGGAAGTGACGGCCGAGGGGGAGACGGGCCCGGTCGAAGGTGCCCTCTCCGCGCCGCCCTCGTCCGTGGCCGGCCGGGTGGTGCGCCACTTGGAGCACGGCTTCCTCGTCGTGGCGCTCCTCGCCGCGGCGCTCCTGCCCCTCGCCGACACCCTCGGCCGGCCGTTCGGCCTCCACGTGCCCGCCGGAGCCGACTACCTGCAGCAGATCGTGCTGTGGCTGGCGTTCCTCGGCGGCCTCGTCGCGACCCGCGAGCACCGGCACCTGTCTCTCTCCACGGCCGAGCTCTTCGGCGAGGGCGCGGTCCGGCGTTTCGGCCGGGTGCTGGCCGCCGCCGTCTCCGCCGCGACCGTCGGGATCCTGACCTACGCCGGGGTCGGGCTCGTCCTCGCGAACCGTGAGGAAGGCCGCACTCTCATGGGCGGCGTGCCGGTCTGGCTCCTCGAGCTGGTGATGCCGGTGGCGCTCGGCCTCATGGCGCTGCGGTTCGCCTGGAGCGCTTCGAAAGGCTGGCTCGGGCGCGTCGTCGCCCTCGCCGCGGTCCCGGCGGCCTTCGCCCTCGGCCTCGTGCCGGACCGCATGGCGACGGCCGGCTGGCCGATGGCGGTGCTCATTCTCACCGCCCTCGTCCTCGGCACGCCGGTCTTCGTGGCCATGGCAGCGCTCGCCCTCTTCTTCTTCTTCCGCGACGGGCTGCCGGTTACCGCGGTGACGGCCGAGGTCTACCGGCTCATCTCCTCGCCCACCCTGCCCGCGATCCCGCTCCTCACCGCCTGCGGCTACGTCCTAGCCGAGAGCGACGCGTCGCTCCGCCTCCTCCGCTTCTTCAAGTCGCTCCTCGGCTGGATGCCGGGCGGCCTCGCGGTCATCGTGATCGCCGTGTGCGCGCTCTTCACCACGTTCACCGGCGGATCCGGCATCACCGTGATCGCGATCGGTGGCCTCGTCCTGCCTATGCTCCTGAAGGACGGCTACCCCGAGGACTTCTCGCTGGGTCTCGTCACCGCCGCGGGCAGCCTGGGGCTCCTCTTCCCACCCAGCCTGCCGGTCATCCTCTACAGCGTCGTGGCCGGCACGCGCGAGCACAACGTGCCCGCCGACCTCCTGTACCTGGCCGGCCTGCTGCCCGGGATCCTGATGATCGTCATGGTGGCGGCCTACGCCGTGCGCCGCGGCCAGGCCCTCGGGATCCCGCGGCAGTCGTTCTCCCCCGCCGAGGTGGCGAGGGCCACGTGGGAGGCGAAGTGGGAGCTGAGCCTGCCCGTCTTCGTGGTGGGCCTCTTCATGACGGGCAAGACCTCCATGGTCGAGACCGCCGCCCTCGCCTTCGTCTACGCGATCGTGGTGGAGTGCTTCGTGACGAAGGACCTCCACGTCTTCCGCACCCTGCCCACCGCCCTCGTCAAGTCCTCGGTCCTCGCCGGTGCCGTGCTCATCCTCCTGAGCGCGGCCATGGGCATCACGAGCTACATCGTGGACGCACAGATCCCCGACATGCTCGTGACCTGGGTGAAGACCCACATCGAGTCACGGTGGGTCTTCCTGCTCGCCCTCAACGGGCTGCTCATCGTCGTCGGCTGCCTGGTGGACATCTTCTCGGCGATCGTCGTGCTGGCCCCGCTCCTCGTGCCGATGGCGGTGGCCTTCGAGATCCACCCCATCCACCTGGGTGTCATCTTCCTCGCCAACCTGGAGCTCGGCTACCTCACCCCGCCAGTGGGCCTGAACCTCTACCTCGCCGCCTCGCGTTTCAACAAGCCCCTCACCACGGTCGTCCGCACCGTGCTGCCCTTCCTGCTGATCATGGCGGTGGCGGTGCTGCTGATCACGTACGTGCCGCAGATGTCGATCGGCGTGCTGAGGGCCCTCGGCCGGCTGTAGCACCCGTGGGGCGGCGGCCGGCTCAGTCCTCCGGCGCCCGGCGCGGCGAGGAGGTCGCGAGGATGAAAGGACGGTTGACAGGTCGCTTCATCGTCATATGATCGGGCGGAATCGTGGGAACGTGCGTGCGCGCCCTCACCCGGCGCCGGGAGGTCCTCCATGAAGCCTGTGCTCGAAGCCCTCGTCGGTCGGCGGTCCTTCTTCAAATCGGCCGGGATGGCGGCGGCCGGGGCGGGCGTCGCCGGCTTCGCGACCGAGCGCGACGCCGAGGCGGCCCTCCAGAACGTCAACGCCCGCTCGAAGCCGGCCGACCTGAAGATCACCGACCTGCGGGTCGCGGTGATCTCGGACGCGCCGATGCTCTGCCCGATCATCCGCATCGACACGAACCAGGGGATCTCCGGCTACGGCGAGGTGCGCGACGGGGCGAGCAAGACGTACGCGCTCCTGCTCAAGAACCGCCTGATCGGCGAGAACCCGTGCAACGTGGACAAGGTGTTCCGGAAGATCAAGCAGTTCGGCGCCCCCGCGCGCCAGGCCGGCGGCGTGTGCGCGGTCGAGATGGCCTGCTGGGACCTCGCGGGCAAGGCGTTCGGCGTCCCGGTCTACCAGATGCTCGGCGGGCAGTGCCGCAACCGCGTCCGCCTCTACGCCGACACGAACCAGGAGAAGGACGGCGTCGCCCAGGGCCATCGCCTGAAGGAGCGCATGGACCGCGGGATCACCTTCCTGAAGGTGGATTTCGGCATCGAGCTCATCCGCGACGTGCCCGGGGCCCTCTCGGTCCCCATCGGTCAGACCGTGCAGGAGCGCTCGATGACGATGCACCCGTTCACCGGGGTCGAGATCACCGACAAGGGCATCGCCCTCCTCGAGGAGTACGTCGGCGGCATCCGCTCCATCATCGGCATGGAGGTGCCGCTCTCCGCCGACCACTTCGGCCACATCGGTGTGAACTCCTGCATCAAGCTCGCCCGGGCCATGGAGAAGTGGAACCTGGCCTGGCTGGAGGACATGGTGCCCTGGCAGTTCGGGCACCTCATGAAGCAGATCGCGGACGAGACGACCGTCCCCATCCTCACCGGCGAGGACATCTACCTGAAGGAGGACTTCGTCAAGCTCATCGACATGGGCGCGGTGGACGCGATCCATCCCGACCTCGCTTCCGCCGGCGGCATCCTCGAGACGAAGAAGATCGGGGACTACGCGATGGAGCACGGCGTGCCCATGGCGATGCACTTCGCGGGGAGCCCGATCTCGTTCATGGCCAACGTCCACTGCGCGTCCGCCACCGAGAACTTCATCGCCCTCGAGCACCACTCGCTCGACGTGCCGTGGTGGGGCGATCTCGTCACCCCGTCCCCGATCATCGAGAAGGGCTTCGCGGTCGTCCCCGACCGACCCGGCCTTGGCGTCGAGCCGAACGAGGAGGCGATCCGCAAGCACCTGAAGGAGCCCGGCTACTTCGAGCCCACCCCGGAGTGGGACAAGGAGCGCTCCTGGGACCGGCTCTGGAGTTGACCCGTCATCCCGAGCGCGGTTCCCGCCGTCGCGCGAGGGATTCCTGGTTCCCGTTTCTGTTAGACTCCCCCGTAAACCCCGGAGGTCAGGCCATGAAGAAGGTCCTCGCTGCCGTCGTGTCGCTGTCGCTCGTCGCCCTCGGCTCGTCCCTCGCCCTAGCCCAGATGCCGCCCATGCCCCAGCCCGGGCCGGAGCACGAAATGCTCAAGAAGGACGTCGGCACCTGGGACGCCACCGTCGAGATGTTCATGGCGCCGGGCGCGCCGCCATCGGTGTCGAAGGGCACCGAGACGGTGACCATGCTCGGCGGCTTCTGGCAGGTGACCGAGTTCAAGTCCGAGATGATGGGCCAGCCCTTCGAGGGCCGGGGGGCCATGGGCTACGACCCGGCGAAGAAGAAGTACGTTGGAACGTGGGTGGACACCATGACGCCCGCGTACTACACCGTCGAGGGCACCTACGATGCGGCTACGAAGACGATGACCGCGGTCATGGAGGGCCCCGACCCGTCCGGCGCGGTCACGAAGACGAGGGAGACGACGGAGTGGAAGGACGCCGACACGCGCGTCTTCACCATGTACGCCCCGGACGGCAAGACGGTCGGCATGCGCATCAGCTACAAGCGGAGGAAGTGACGCAAGGGCACCCTCCGGGAGGTCACATGAGACGCACCCTCGCTCTCGTCGTGCTCGCGCTCGCCGCCCTGGGCGCGCTCGGCGCCGGGCCGGCCCTGGCCGAGCCGAAGCCTGTCACCGTCGGCTACTACTACCGTGTCCGCTGGGGCTTCCAGCAGGAGTTCGAGCGGCTCTTCTTCAAGAACCATTACCCCGTGCTGAAGGAGCAGATGGGCGAGGGCGGGCGGATCAAGGCCGTCAGCGTCTACCGCCCGACGTTCCACGGCGAGGGGCGAGCCGATTGGACGTTCCTGGTCGTGATCACGTTCTCCGACTGGACCGTCCTGGGCGGCCCGAGCCCGGACGAGGCGATCGCGAAGCGGCTCTACCCCGACCAGGAGACGTTCAAGCGGGAAGAGCAGCGCCGCTTCGAGATTCTGGACGCGCACTGGGACGTCCCGCTGGGCGAGGCCGAGCCGCCCCGCTAGGCCGACCGCGTCTCTGGAGCATTCGGCCGGGATCGAGTGATCCATGGCCGCGCCCCGCCGAGAGGCGTAGCCTGCCTCGTGTACGCAGTAGAGGAAAATGCCCCGGGGCGGGGCGGGTGAGCGTGATCGTCTCGGGCCCGCCCCAGTCCGTGCGAGCGAAGGGGCCGTGGATCCGATGCCCCCCGGCCAGCCCACAGCCGATGGCCACAGGCAGCGGCGGGCTCCCGCGGAGAGCCCCCCCTTCCCGGGACTCATCGGCTCGAGTCGGTCGTTGTCCCGGGAACGGGGGGGCGCGCCCCGCTCTGCCCACAGGGGCGGGGCAAGCGGTACCCGCCGCGGATCCGATGGCCACGGCCAGGCCGCGGCCACCGGATGGCGGCGGCTGCGGGCTACCGGCGCTTGGCCTTCGTCGGGACCCGCGAGAGCTCGTCGTACATGTAGATCGCTGACTTCATCGACTTGAACCAGTCGCCGAGGTGCAGGCTCTCGTTCTCGGAGTGCGCGTTGCAGAGCGGGTCTTCGACGCCCATGAGGATGCACGGCGCCCCGCCGAGCAGGTCGGCGAAGGGGCCCACGAAGCCGATCGAGCCGCCGGCCCCGATCATCGCCGTCTCCTTGCCGTAGCCCGCCTTCAGCGCCCGTCGCGCCGCCTCGAACGCCGGCCCCTCGGGGTCGGTCATCCACCACGGCGTCGAGCCCTGGATCTTGGCCGTCACCTTCGCCCCGTAGGGCGGCTTCGCCGTCAGCTTCTTGATGATGGCCTTCCCCGCCGCCTTCGCGTCCATGTTCGGCACGGTGCGCAGCGACAGGCGCGCGGTCACGTGGTCGATGATCTGGTTCGACGAGCCCTTGATCGGCCGCGCGTCGAAGGCGATCACCGCCAGCGCGGGCCGCGTCCAGAGCTGCTCGTAGACCGAGAAGCCCTTCTCGCCGGCGAGCTTCATGCCCTTCATCATCCGGGCCTCGCGCTTGAACTTGGCCTCGTTGAAGGGCAGCTCGCGGATGCGCTGGAGCTGCTTCGCCGGGGTCTTCGCCACCTTCGCGTACAGGCCGGGGACGTCGATCTTGCCCTTCTTGCCCTGCAGGCCCGCGATCAGCGTGCACAGGATCTGGACGGGGTCGGGCACCGGGCCGCCCCACATCCCGCTGTGCACGGGCTGGGCGATCGTCTGCACCGTCACGTCGATCGTGCAGATGCCGCGCAGCTGGTAGGTGAGGGCGGGGATCCCGGTGTCGAAGTTCGCGGTGTCGGAGAGGACGATGAAGTCCGCCGGCAGCATGTGCTTGTAGGTCCGCAGGAACTTGCCGAGGTTCTCGGAGCCGATCTCCTCCTCGCCCTCGATCACGAAGCGGACGTTGATCGGCAGCTCGCCCGCGGACTTGAGGTACGAGGCGACGGCGGCGACGTGGGTCATCACGCCGGCCTTGTCGTCGGCGGTGCCGCGGCCGTAGAGGCGGCCGTCGCGCACGGTCGGCTCGTAGGGCGGCGAGATCCACTTCTCGGGCCGGCCCTCGGGCTGCACGTCGTGGTGCCCGTAGAGGAGGATCGTCGGGGCTCCGGGCTTGTTGAGCCAGTCGCCGTAGACGTAGGGGTGCACGCCCTCGATCTCGAGGATCTGCACGTTCTCGATCCCGGCCGCGCGCATCACCTCGGCGGTGGACTCGGCCGAGCGCTTCAGGTGCGCGTTCGGAGCGGGCTCCGCGGAGACGCCGGGAATGCGGCTGAGCTTCACGAGCTGGTCCTGGAAGTCGGAGAGGTGGGCGTCGAGGTAAGAGAGCGCGGCCTTCACGCTGCCGTTCGACTGGGCCATCGGGTTTCCTCCTGGGGAGACAAGAGCGGGGACATCGGACGAGGACGGCGTCAGGAGAATCAGTTTAGATCAGATCCGAGGGCGCGGCACCAGCCCGGCCGCGCCCTCCCCCGGCCGGCCAGGGCGCCCGGGTGGTAGGATTTGCGGCAACGCATGGAGCTCAGCCAGGTCGGCAGGTTCAGGATCGTCGACAAGCTCGGCCAGGGCGCCATGGGCGAGGTCTTCCGGGCCCACGACCCCGTGCTCGGACGGGACGTCGCGATCAAGGTCGTCACCGGCAAGCTCAGCGACGACGAGCGCGCTCGCGAGCGCTTCCAGCGCGAGGCGCAGTCCGCCGCCCAGCTGAACCACCCGAACATCATCACGGTGTACGACTTCGGCGAGGAGCAGGGTATGGCCTACATGGCCATGGAGCTGCTCGAGGGCCAGGACCTGCGGCAGCTGCTCGCGAAGGGCACCCTCGTGAGCCTCGACGACAAGCTCGCGATCATGGAGCAGATCCTCGACGGCCTCGCCTTCGCCCACGCGAAGGGCGTCGTGCACCGCGACCTCAAGCCCGGGAACGTGCACGTGCTTCCGAACGGCCAGATCAAGGTCGTGGACTTCGGCCTGGCGCGGCGGGCGCAGGACGCGGCGGCGACGGGCGTCATCATGGGCACGCCGCACTACGTGGCGCCGGAGCAGGCCAAGGGGGAGCGGGCGACGTCGCGGTCCGACATCTTCTCCCTCGGCGCGATGTTCTACGAGGTGCTCTCCGGCAAGC
>JBGPQQ010000048.1:0-12003 GCA_041489115.1 Vicinamibacteria bacterium
GACCTCGCGCGCCCGGTCGTGGAACTGCTGCCGGTCGAGATGATCACGCTGGCCCTCGCGGCGCTCGACGGACGCGAGGCCGGCCGCTTCGAGCGGGTCACGAAGATCACCGCCACCGAGTAAGTCTAGAATGATCCCCGCCGCGAGAACGAATGACCGATCCGGGCGTGCCGCGGCTGCGGGGCGCCGCTCGACGAGTGAAGGAGAAGGAGGGCGCGATGAAGACGAGGCGATGGGTGCTGGCCGTTCTCGGGACGGCCCTGGCGTTCGGTCCGGTCACGGCGACGGCACGGGCCGGCGACGCCGAGCGGGCCGTCCTCGCGGCGCACGACCAGCGGATCGCGGCCACCGTCGCGGGCGACGTCGCCGCGGTCGCCGCGATGATGACGGACGACCTCACGTACACGCACTCGAGCGGTGTCGAGGAGTCGAAGGCCGAGTTC
The DNA here is from genome assembly GCA_041489115.1 of Vicinamibacteria bacterium. Classification (GTDB taxonomy): domain Bacteria; phylum Acidobacteriota; class Vicinamibacteria; order Fen-336; family Fen-336; genus DATBSL01. The sequence continues at coordinate 444 of JBGPQQ010000048.1, forward strand.
CTCGACGGCCTGAAGAACGGCAAGTACGTCTACCGCGAGATCACCCCCCGCGACCGGAAGGTGCGCGTGCACGGCGACGCGGCCATCGTTTCCGGGCCGTGCCACATCGTGATCGAACCCGGGGGCAAGCGGACGGAGATCGACCTCTACTTCACGGAGCTGTACGTGAAGGAGGCCGGTCGGTGGCGGATGGCCCTGTGGCAGTCGACACGCCTGCCCGCGCCCGCCGCGGGCGCCCCCGCGACGAAGTAGCCGGTTGTCGTCCCGCTTCAGCGAAGCGGTGGCACCGGACGGCCCGGCGTCCAGGGCGCCCCGGCCTCCTCGAGGCGCTTCTCGAAGGCCGGCAGCCGCTGCTCGAGGACGGCGTTGAGGCGCTCGCGCACCTTCGCGAACTCCGCCTCCGCGATCTCGAGGCTGCGCCGGTGCGTCGCCGTCGGGCCGTAGGTCGACCACGCGGTGCCGATGTGGGCCACCCGCACGCGGCGGGTGATCGTGTGCGGGCCGTCGTCCTCGATCGTCGCGCGCGCGCGGTTGCCGACGAGAGCCTCGTCGATCGAGTGGAGCTCCTGCCGGATCGCGTGGAGCTCGGCATCGAGACCGTCGGGCCCCGAGCGCGAGCGGTCGACGGCGGTATCGAGAGCCTCGACGCGCTTCAGCGCCTGGCTCACGGCCTGGGTCGCGGCGGTCGTCGCCCGGCTCGCCTCGGCGACCCGCGCCAGGAACGCCGCCGTCTCCTTCGGGTCGGCGCCCGGCAGCGCGCCCTTCCGCATGCGGGCGACTTCGAAGCGCACCGGGCCCGCGAGCTCCGTCGTGCGCCCGTCCACCTGCTTGGCGAGCGAGACCGTGTAGGTCCCCGGGGCCGCCAGCACGCCGCGCGGCCCCGGGCCGTCCTCGTCCCCGAACCGTGAGGGGGCGCCGATGGCCTGCGTGGGCGGCAGCCGCAGGTCCCAGGCCACGCGGTGGAAGCCCTTCTCCGCACTGCCCTCGATGCGGCGGACCACGCTGCCGGCGGCGTCCCTCACCGTCAGAACGACCACCGGCTTCGTCTCACGGCGCTCCGCCTCGACCTCCGTCCAGCCGGGATAGGGAGTGTCCTTTCCCGCCTCGACGAGCGGCTTCTCCGTCTCCTGCCGTTGCCTCTCCCGGCTCCGGATCTCCTCCGCGAGGTGGTACGTGAAGACGGCGCCAAACGGCGGGTTCGGCGCCGTGAAGTAGGCGGCGCCCTGCGAGGCCTTGCCGTCCTCGCCGAACGGCTCGCGCTCGACGTACCACCAGGCCTTGCGGGTCGGGAAGAGGACGGCCTCCTTCGCGAGCGCTCCCTCCGTCACCTCGCGCAGCGCCGAGTAGTCGTCGACGACGTAGAAGCCGCGGCCGAACGAGGCGCCGACGAGGTCGCTCTCGCGTCTCTGGATGGCGAGGTCGCGGAACGCGATCGTCGGCACGTCGCCGGAGAGCTTCACCCAGCGCCGGCCGCCGTCGATCGTGAAGAAGATCCCGAACTCCGTCCCCGCGAAGAGCAGGTCGGGCTTCACGTGGTCCTGGACCACGCGCCAGACGAGGTGCCGGTCGGGCAGGTCCCCGGCGATCGAGCGCCAGGTGCGACCGCGGTCGGTGCTCTTCAGGAGGTAGGGCCGGAAGTCTCCGGACTTGTGGTCGTCGAGGGCGACGTAGACGGTGTCCGCGTCGTGGAGGTCGGCCTTGAGGTCGTTGACGAAGGCGCTCGCCGGCACGCCCGGCAGCGAACCCACCTCGACCTTCCGCCAGCTCTTCCCGCCGTCCTCGGAGACCTGGATGAGGCCGTCGTCCGTCCCGGCGTAGAGCAGTCCCTCGGCCTTCGGCGACTCGGCCAGCGACGTGATCGTGTCGTAGCTGGACATGGCCACCATGTCCCACGGCGAGTCCCAGCTCCACTGCCGGCCCATGAGCGGCAGCTTCATGCGGTCCTGGTCGCGGGTCAGGTCGCCCGAGACCGGCCGCCAGCTGTCGCCCCGGTCGTCGGAGCGCCACACGCGCTGCGAGGCGTAGTAGAGGCGCTTCGGCGAGTGCGGGCTCACGAGGATGGGCGCGTCCCAGTTGAAGCGCTCGGCGGGGTCGCCCGGCTCGGGCTGGGGCTGGATGTAGACGCGCTCGCCCGTGGTGCGGTCGACCCGCACGAGGTTCCCCTGCTGCCACTCGGAGTACAGGATGTCGGGGTTCCCGGGCTCGGTCGCCGGCTGGTAGCCGTCGGCGAAGAGCGTGACGAACCAGTCGGCGTTCGTGATGCCGTTCACGCTGTCGGTGCGCGAGGGGCCGCCCTGCGTGCTGTTGTCCTGCGTCCCGCCGTAGACGGCGTAGAAGGGCTCCGCGTCGTCCACCGCGACCTTGTAGAACTGCGTGACGGGCAGGTTCGCGACGAAGCGCCACGTCTTCGCGAGGTCGAAGCTCTCGTAGATCCCGCCGTCGGTGCCGACGAGCAGGTAGTCGGGATCGTCGGCCCGGAAGGCGATCGCGTGGTTGTCGGAGTGCTTGTCCTTCTCCTCCACGCGGCGGAAGGTCTTTCCCCCGTCGTCCGAGACCCGCATGCGCACGTCCACGAGGTAGATCCGTCCTTCCGCGTGGGGGCTCGCGTAGAGCTCCTGGTAGTAGTGGGGCCCGGTCGCCCCCGAGACGGTCTCGGAGCGCTTCTCCCACGACGCGCCGCGGTCGGTCGAGCGGTAGACGGCGCCGGTGCGGCGGTTCGTCTCGATGGCGGCGTACACGACGTCGGGGTTCTGGGGCGAGATCGCGAGGCCGATCTTGCCGAGCGGGCCCTCGGGGAGGCCCTTCTTGAGCTTCTCCCACGTCTCCCCGCCGTCGGTCGAGCGGTGCAGCCCCGACTCCGGGCCGCCGCCCATGTAGGCCGCCACCGTGCGGTGGCGTTGCCACGTCGCGGCGTAGAGCACGTCGGGGTCCCGCGGGTCGAGTGCCACGTCGGTGACGCCGGTCCACTCGCCGGCTCCCAGGACCTTCCTCCACGTCTTCCCGCCGTCGTTCGTCTTGAAGAGCCCCCGGTCGCCCCCCTTCGACCACAGCGGCCCCTGGGCGGCCACCCAGACCACGTCGGGGTTCTTCGGATGCACGAGGATCTTCGAGATGTGCTGCGAGTCCCGGAGACCCAGATTCTCCCAGCTCGCGCCGCCGTCGCGGCTGCGGTAGGCGCCGTCGCCGAAGCCGACGTGGCGGCCGCCCACGTTCTCCCCCGTGCCCACCCAGATCACGCGGGGATTCGACGGATCGATCGTCACGCAGCCGATCGAGTAGGAGGCCTCCTTGTCGAAGACCGGCGTCCAGGTGGTGCCGGAGTTCACGGTCTTCCACACCCCGCCCGAGCCGACGGCCACGTACCACGTGCTCGCGTCCGTCGGGTCGATCGCGATGTCGGCGATGCGCCCGGACATGACCGCGGGTCCGATGCCGCGGAGCTTGAGGCCGTCGAGGCCCTTGCTCGTCAGCCGGCCCGCGCTTTCCTTCTCCGGCGCCGCGACGCCGGGCTTCGGGCCGGGCTTTCCTGCGGCCGCCGGGGCCGGGGCATGGAACGTGAGGAGAGATGCGGCGAGCGCCGCGAAGATCCGGGAGCGCATGGGGAATCTCCGATCGTGAGAACGCCGGCAGAAGTTAGCAGAAAAGGAAGGCGGGAGGCGCTGCCGCTCGCGAGAGCGCGCTCAGGGCCCGACCTCGAGCGCCCCTCTCCTCCCGGGAAGCCGCGCGTCGAGGCGCAGGAAGCGGACCGCGCGCGGGGCGAAGCGCACCTCGCCCCGGCCGTGGCGCGGGTCGCGGTAGAGCGAGAGCGTCGCGTCGGCCAGGCTCGCCGTCGCCTCGACCGGCTCCCAGGTCGTCCCGTCGAGCGAGACCTCGGCGGACGGGCGGGCGATCCACGGCGCGTCGGAGAGCTCGAAGACGACCCGGCCGATCGGGAGCACCTCCGGCAGCGCGACGACGATCCCGCCCGGCGCGAAGCGCGTCGCCGCGGGGTCGCTCCCCGCGACGACGACGGCGGCCGGCCCTGCGGTGCCCTCGAGCACGCGCTCGGCCCCGGCTTCGCCCACGGGCGTGAGCCCCTCCAGTGCCGGAGCCCCCGGCTCCGCCGCCGCGGGCGCGACCACGTGGCGCACCCCGACCGCGCGAAGGAACCGCAGGCCCTCCTCGCTGAGACCGTCCGCGAACAGCTCCATCGCCCGGTCGAAGGGGCGCGGTATGAAGCCCGAGTCCCCGTTCACGAGGGGGCGGCCGTGCGCGAGGCTGTCGAGCATGGCCAGCGTGTCGTTCTCGGCGAGGGGCAGGACGAGGACGGCGCCTTCCTTCCCCGCCAGCCACCGCGACGCCGGCGAGGGGCCGTCGTACCGCTCGAGTCGCAGGGGGAGGTTCGCCGACTCGACCATCATCACGCCGAGCACGGCGAGGACGGCGGCCTGCCGACGGCCCGACAGCGCGAGCCCGGCGAGCACGGACAGCGCGAGCGTGGGGATGAGAGCGAAGCGCGCCAGCGCGCGGACCCCGCGCACCAGAACGACTTGCTCGTGCAGGAAGCGGTAGAGCGCGGTGTCGGGCCCGAGCGAGAACACGATCGCCACCGCCGAGGCGAGGATCGCGACCGCGCGGTAGCGCCGCGGCGCCGCGGCGAGGCCGGCCACCCCGAGGGCCAGGACGACGAGGCCGGGAAAGAGCGTGTCGCGGATCTGGGCGGGATCGAGGAGCCGCTGGGTGAGCGGGCCCCAGAGCGCGACGCCCGAGGCGGCGTAGGAGGGCAGGGAGGCCGCGTAGGTCGAGACCGTCTCGAGGGTGAACTCCTGGCCCTGGAACTCGCGCATGCGCAGGTACGGCCGGGTCACCGGCCACAGGATCGCCGCCGCGAGGAGGAAGCCCGCGCTCAGCCGCCCGAGCTCGCGGGGCCGGAGGCCGCCGAGGAGCGCGACCGCCGTCGCGACCGCGAGAGCGGCGGCGGTGATCGCGCCGAGGTAGATCGAGGCGAGGCCCTGCAGGGCGAGGGCCAGGCCGACGACGAGCGCCCGCCGCAGCGACCGGCGTTCCCAGAACCGGTCGAGGGCCAGGAGGGCGAAGGGCAGGAAGACCGTCGTCTGCGCATGGAGGTGCGAAAGCCGCGTCCAACGGTGCGGGCCCGCCGCGAAATACGCGCCGGCCACGAAGGCGGCGAGCCGGTCGCCGGTCACCCGCCGAACCAGGAGCTGCGCGCCGAGACCGGACAGAAGGAGGCTTCCGAGGAGCGCGACGTTGTAGGCGAGGACCGGGCCTCCGAGCCTCTGGAGCGGTGCGACGAGGGCGGCCGGAAGCAGGAGGTTCTCGGAGAAAGCGAGCGCGTCGGGAAGCGGATGGAAGTTCGGCGCCTGGAAGAGCCGGGAGGGCGCCGACCAGACCGTCTCCCCCACGTAGGCGAGGATCCAGGCGTTGAGCCGCCCGTCCGGGCGGTCCATCGGCCCCGTGTGCGCGAGGTCTTTCGCGAGCGGCCAGCTCATGACGACCAGCAGGACCAGGTAGGCCGCGATCGAGGCCGTGATCTCGCCGGCGCTCACCGGCCGCGGTGACGGCGGGTGGCGGGGCACGTCCCACGGGGCCGTCCACGCGAGAAGGCCGGCAAGAAGGGCGATGGAGAGGGCGAGCGCGTCCGTGAGTCTCCACGTCCACGCGGGCCGCGGAGGCCCGAGGAGCCGCGGCGGGATGACCTCGCGGCGGCCGTCGGGCCGCGTCCACCCGAGCCGGAGGCGCCCCGCGTGGTCGAGCGTCACCTCGAGCTCGACGGGCCCCCGGGCCAGGCCGATCGAGACGACGGCCCGCAGCGGGTCGCCCTCGGCCTGGAGTACCGGATGCCCGTCGAGCGAGACGGTGACGCGGCCACGGCCCTCGGCCCACAGCTCGTAGCGGCCGGAGGCGGGCACGCGCAGCTCTCCATCCCAGCGCAGGGTCACGCGCCGACCGGTGGGCAGGGCGCGCAGGTCGCGGCCGACCACGTCGATGGCCGCAGGCCCGGTCGTCCCGAGCGGGCCTCCCGGGCCGGACACCTCGGCCGGCAGCCCCGAGGGCCCACGCAACGCCACGACGGCCGCGAGAGCCAGGGCCGCCGCGAGAAGCGCGAGAGCCACGCGGCGCCATGGGCCAGGCCGGCGCTCGCGGCCGGCGAGGGCCGCCAGCACGGCGAAGCCGAGGGCGGGCCCGGCGAGCGGCAGCGCTCGCACGTCGAGGGGCGGCTGCGCGTCGATCGGCGACCAGCGGGTCGCGGCCAGCGCCACGAGCGCGAGCGTGACCGCGAAGCCGAGGCGGCCGGCGAGGGAGAGGAGGCGCACCAGGCCCGGCATTCTAAGGCCGTTGACCGCCCGGTCGCGCGGCGGCCATAATCCACACTCTCTTCAGTCCCAGGGAAGGAGCGTCAGAGATGAAGGCGATGTGCCTCGTCGTGGCCCTCGGCCTGCTGCTCGCCTGCGCGGCGGCCCGTGCCGCCGACCTGAAGCCGGGCGACCCCGCCCCGGACTTCTTTCTCGTCGGCTCCGACGGCAAGACCCACCGGCTCGCGGACTACCGGGGCAAGCAGGCGGTCGTGCTGGCCTGGTTCCCCAAGGCGTTCACCGGCGGGTGAACGAAGGAGTGCAAGTCGCTCCGTGAGAGCGGCGACAAGATCCGGGATTTCGACGTCGCGTACTTCGCGGCCAGCACCGACACGGTGCAGAAGAACAAGGAGTTCGCGGAGTCGCTCGGGGCCGACTTCCCCATCCTCGGCGACCCCGACAAGACGGCGGCCGAGCCCTACGGCGTCCTCATGCCCGTCGTCGGCCTCGCCAAGCGCTGGACCTTCTACGTCGGCAAGGACGGGAAGATCCTGTTCATCGACAAGGAAGTGAAGGTCGACACGGCCGGCGCCGACATCGCCGCGAAGCTCGCGGAGCTCGGAGTGGCCAGGAAGAAGTAGGCCAGTCCGGCCAACAGCCGTCACGGGGGGTTCTAGGGGGGTGCTCCGCACCCCCCTAGAACAAGAACGCCGAGAACAGGCGAAGCCGTAGATGCGGCTCAATGTCCCCGGGCCTTCTTTCCACCCGCTCCCGAGTTGCCCAGGGGGACCGGCGCAATGCGCCGGATGGTGCGGGCGCTGCGCAATGCGGAGCATGGTGCCGGGTAGGGACCAGCGACGTCCACGGCCTCGCGCCGCTTTCCTTGATCTGGGGGGTCCCCGCCCCCCAGACCCCCCAGGGTTTCAGTTCTGCCCGACCGGCCGTGGGTCGTGCCGCGGACCACCGGGCCGCCGGGGCACACCGCGTTTGAGCCGCGCCCGGGAGTGTGATAACCCTGTCCCGACCGGGCGCCCCGGGGGGCGGCGCGAGGCGATGGCCAGGATCCTGCTCGTCGAGGACAACGACATGAACCGCGACATGATGTCGCGGCGCCTGCAGCGCAAGGGCCACGAGGTCCTCATGGCGGCCGACGGCATGCAGGCGATCCTCATGGCCGAGAGCGAGACCCCCGACCTCATCCTCCTCGACATGAGCCTGCCCGTGATCGACGGGTGGGAGGCGGCGCGGCGGCTGAAGGCCTCCTCCACCACCGCCCGGGTGCCGATCGTCGCCCTCACCGCCCACGCGATGGCGGGGGACCGCGAGAAGGCGCTCGCCGCCGGCTGCGACGACTACGACACGAAGCCGGTGGACTTCCCCCAGCTGCTCGTCAAGATCGACGCGCTGCTGAAGAGAACCTGAGCAAGGGGGGTGCTGCGCCTCAGCGCCTGCCGCCGGCGTCGAGGGCGCGGCGGAGCTCGGCGGTGAGTTCCTCGCGCGAGAACGACCCCTTGTGGAAGATCCGCCGGACCTGCCCGTTCAGGCGGGCGCGGTCCTCCGCGGTGATTTCCTTGGCGGTCACCACCACGACGGGGATGCGCCGGCCGGACTCGGTGCGCCGCAGCTCGGCCACGAACTCGAAGCCGTCCATCTCGGGCATCATGAGGTCGAGGACGATCAGGTCCGGCACGGCCCGGGCCAGGCTCTCGAGCGCGCTGCGGCCGTTCTCGGCCTCGGAGACGATCCACCCGTCCCGTTCCAGCGCCCGGCGGACCACCTCGCGGGTGGCCGGGTCGTCCTCCACCACCAGCACGGGCCGCGGCGACGAGCCCTGCCGGAAGCGGCGCAGGGAGAGGATGAGCTTCTCCCGGTCGAAGGGCTTGGTGAGGTAGTCCGCGGCCCCCAGCGCGCGGCCGATGTCCCGGTCGTCGAGCATCGAGACCATCACCACCGGGATCGAGGAGGTGAGCGGGTCGCCCTTGAGGGAGCGCAGCACCGTCCAGCCGTCCATGCCGGGCATGAGCACGTCGAGGCTGATCACGTCGGGCCGCTTCGCGCGGGCCAGTCGGAGCGCCTCCTCCCCGGAGGCGGCGACGAGCACGCGGAAGCCCTCCTTCTGCAGGCCTCGCGTGATCAGCTCCCTCGTCGCCTTGTCGTCGTCCACCACCAGGACGAGGGGGGAGGAGGAGGGGGCGGGGGCGGGGGTCGCGGCGTGGCCGGGCACGGGGCGCGCGCGCCCCGACACCCGGGGCAGGCGGACGGTGATGACGGAGCCGCGCCCGAACTCGCTCTGGATCTGGATGTCTCCCCCCATGATCTGGGCGAAGCGCCGGCTGATGACGAGGCCGAGGCCCGTGCCCCCGTACTTGCGCGAAGTGGAGGGGTCGGCCTGGGAGAACGCCTGGAAGAGCCGGCGCTGCTGCTCGGGGGTGAGCCCGATGCCGGTGTCGGCCACCGCGAACTCGATCCAGCCCTCCCCGGCGAGCTGCCGCGGGAAGACCTCGAGCGCCACCCGGCCATGCTGGGTGAACTTGGCCGCGTTGCTCATGAGGTTGAAGAGGATCTGCCTCACCCGGGTGAGGTCGGCGTGGAGGGTGCCGATGTCCGGGGGGCAGGTGACCTCGAGGAGGTTCTGGTTCTTCTCGACGAGGGGGCGGATGGTGGCCTCCACGTCCTGCACCAGGGCGCGGACGTCGAAGTCCTCGAGGAAGAGCTCCATCTTCCCCGCCTCGATCTTCGAGAGGTCGAGCACGTCGTTGATGAGGGCGAGGAGGTGCTTGCCGGCGGCGTGGATCTTCCCGAGGTCGGGGGCGAGGTCCTCGAGCCCACGCTCCTGAGCCTCCTCCTCGAGCATCTCGCTGTAGCCGATGATCGCGTTGAGCGGCGTGCGCAGCTCGTGGCTCATGTTGGCGAGGAACGTGCTCTTCGTGCGGTTGGCCTGCTCCGCCACCTCCTTGGCCACGGTCAGCTCCGCGTCGCGGGACTGGATCTGGCCGAGCATGTCGTTGAAGCCGTCGATGAGGACGCCCAGCTCGTCGTCGGCCTCCTTGACCGCCCGGACCGAGTAGTCCTTCTCGCGCGAGACGCGCGTCTCGACGTCGGCGAGGTGGAGGATGGGCTGCGAGATCACCTTCTGGAGCTGCGAGGCGAGGAGCAGTGAGGCGAGGAGGGAGACGAACGTCACGCCGGCGAGGATGCCCAGGTAGCGCTGGAGCCGGGCGTTGAGCTCCCGCGTGTTCGAGAGGAGGTAGACGACGCCCACGAAGCGGCCCTCGGGGGTCGTGACCCGGCGGTAGAGGGCGAGGCCCTCCACGGTGAACGCGTGGGTGCTCTGGGTGGAGAAGGCAGGGGTCGGCCGCCGCACCAGGATGTTGCGCTCGTGGCCCCCGACCGCGCGCCCGTGGGCGTCGAAGACGAGGCCGTGCTCGATGCTCGGGTAGACGCGCAGGGAGCCCATGATCAGGGCGAGCGCCGCCTGCGCCTGGGTGCCCACGCCGCTCGCCGCGCTCTCGGTGTCGAGCGCGGGGTAGGCCAGGAGGCCCAGCCCCTCGGCGGTGGTGTCGAGGTCGGTGACGATCTGCCGCCGGAAGGTCTCGTAGTCCCAGGCGAGGAAGCCCGCCGAGGCGAGGGTGACCGCGACGCCGCTCGTGAGCATGACGATCACGGTCAGCTTGCGCCGGATGGACAGGTTGCGCAGGAGCCGGCGCAGCGAGGCAGGGATCAAAGGTCGCCCCCCGGGAGCGCGGGGCTCCGCGCGTCGAGCCGCCGGAGACCCGCCCGGCGGGCTGACTCGCGGGCCGCCTCCATCTCCCACGCCCGCGGGCGGCGGTCGATCTCGGCGAAGAGGGGCCGACCCGCCCCGTCGGGCTCGCCGACCCGCCACTGCGGCCGGTACTGCCCCATCACGTTGACGTACGTGTCGGGCGAGACCTCGCGCGCGAGCCACTCGAAGAGGGCCGCCGACTCCTCGACGAGGCCCGGCATGACGAGGTGGCGCACCAGGACGCCGCGGCGGGCCAGGCCGTCCGCCCCGAGCCGCAGCGGCCCCACCTGCCGGTGCATCTCGAGAACCGCGGCGCGGGCCCGGTCGGGATAGTCCGGGGCGGCCGCGTACCGCTCGGCTGTCTCCGGGCGCCAGAACTTGAAGTCGGGCATATAGACGTCCACGACCCCGTCGAGGAGCCGCAGCGTCTCGACCGGGTCGTACCCGCTCGAGTTGTAGACGATCGGCAGGCGCAGGCCGCGACCGGCCGCGACCGCCACCGCCTCGAGGACCTGCGGGACCACGTGCGAGGGGGTCACGAGGTTCAGGTTGTGGCAGCCGCGCTCCTGCAGGCCCAGGAAGACCGCCGCGAGGTCGTCCGCGTCGTGCTCCACGCCGAGGCGGAGCCAGGACACGTCGGCGTTCTGGCAGAACGCGCAGCGCAGCCCGCAGCCCGCGAAGAAAACGGTCCCGGACCCGTGCCGGCCCCGCAGGCAGACCTCCTCGCCGAGGTGCGGGAAGGCGCTCGAGACTACCGCGTTCCGGCCGATGCCGCAGGTTCCCACGCGCCCCTCGAGCCGCCTTGCCTCGCACCCGCGGGGGCAGAGGCGGCAGCTCTCCAGGGCCCGGCGGGCCGAGGTCGCGCGCGCCGCGAGCCGCCCGTCGCGGTGGAGCGCCAGGTAGGCCGGCTCGGGCGCGCCGAGCCGACAGCGATCGGGTCGGAGCGGCGGTGCCGCCATGGTCAGCCGCATCCTAGGCCCGCGCCGGGGCCGAGGCAAGCCTGTGGTTTCCGGCCGTGCGGCTCGTCGCGAACCTCACTCGATCGCCGGGATCGCCCGAGGGTCACCGAGGAGGAGCGCGGGGTCCACCCGGGCGCCGCGCCAGCGCGCGCCGAAGTGCAGGTGCGGGCCGGTCGCGCGACCGGTGCTCCCGACGGCGCCCACCCGCTCGCCGCGGCGCACCGTCTGCCCCTCCGTCACGTCCACGCGGCTCATGTGCATGTACATCGTGACGAGCCGATCCCCGTGATCGACGAAGACCGCGTTGCCGCCGAAGAACTGGTCGGCCACCATGGCCACCGTCCCGTCGGCGGCGGTGAGGACGGGCGTGCCGTCCGCCACGGAGTAGTCGGCGCCCCCGTGCGGGCTGCGGGGGCTGCCGTTGATGATGCGGCGGTGGCCGAAGCGCCCGCCCTCGGGCAACGGGTCGAGGGGCCGCCCGAGCGGGAGGCCGAAGCGGCGGGGACCTTCCCTCGTCCAGAGCCGCGCCATCTCGCGGCTCTCCC